>JABFRB010000036.1 GCA_013141385.1 Bacteroidales bacterium
AAGCACGAAAAGTCGTCTTTAAACCTGCCTGAAAATTCTATTATGTTTTCCCCTGTAAACTTCATGCGTTCTATGGTTAGAATGCAAATCTAATAATAGTATTTAAATAAACACCTCAATAATTTTTTTTGGACTTTTAAAATAACGTGAATTCGATCTAAGCATAACATATTGATTTTAAGCAGAGCATTAGATTGTTACTTTGTCATGCCGAACAGAGTTAAGCACCTAGTCTATAGATAATTATATCCTTCACTTCGCTCAGGATGACACCTTACATCAAACTGACGTTAAATTAGAATATCGTACTATTAAGAGATAAGAACTTATCTAAAATAGTTAAATTGAATAAAAAGGCCGAAGATAGTTAAGCGGTTGAATTATTAGAAACTAATTACCCCTAAAAATATAGACAAATCCTTTAGTGTTTTCGTAGAAACCATCAAGATCCTCTATTATGTAATAGTATATACCCTCTGGAAGATCTTTTCCATTATCGTTTTTCCCATCCCATTTAATGTAGTAGGATTGATTTTGATAGACCAAAGAACCTGATCGTGAGAAAACTTTGAATACAAGCCTTGATAATCCACTGGTTGATACCTCAAAAAAGTCAAAGATATTATCGCCATTTGGAGTAAAAACATTTGGAACGTCTGTGAACTTAGCTTTATCTGTACCGGGATTTGGTAGAATATTAAATTGTCTGGTAAATGATATTGTTTGGGCAGGATTTAAAATATTCCAAGCTTTAAGAGTTACTGTATTAATCCCACCGCTTTCGAATGTGTAGCGAATATTTGGATACTGACCGAAAGGGCTATCAAAGTCAATATTACTCAAGACAACTCCATTTACTGACCACTCAAAACGCATGTTAGCCAATAATAAATTGTCGTTTTGGGGGAATAGAAAAGCACTTCTAAATATGCGGACATAAGTTGCTTTGGTATTTGTATCTAATCTATCGTAAAAAGCTGCAGAGTTTGCAAAAACTTTTCGGGTTATAGTTGAATCAATTGAGTTAATCTTGAATTTGAATGAAACATCAAAAGTATCAACAGTTCCATATGAGTGAATTGCAATTGAATCGGTGGTTGAAGTATTTCCATCACCAAAATCCCAACTAGTGAATTCTGATGGAGCAGATATAAGAGGTGTAAATTGAATTTTTGCCCCAGTGGTTGGATCTGGTACCTCTAAAAGTTTCCACTTGAACCCCAATGTATCAGCCGCAGTTTGGGCAAATAATGAATTGCTTGTACCAAAGCAGATCATTAAAACCAGAATGGTGATTCTACGAAATCCGGTCTTTTGCATTTTATGCCATTTAGTTGTGTAAATATAGTGAAAGCGATTTATCCAAATTTAAATTTTTCGAGTTAATTTCTCAACAACCCTGAATTTGTTAAAAAACTCTTTGGCAAATACCCTAATTACAGTATAAGCGGGTATTGCCAGTAGCATACCAAGTATTCCAGCAATGCTCCCAGCAATGAGTATTACAATAAATATTTCGAGAGGGTGCGCATTAACGCTACTCGAATAGATGAGTGGCTGAAAAAGTATATCATCAATAATACGAGTCACTACAAAAACTAATAGTATATAACCTATCATTGGTAGGAGTTGAGTGGAGAAATCGAGTTGCAGGTTTGTAGCAACCCCAATTAGTACACCCATAATTGCACCAGTCAATGGCCCCACATATGGTATAACATTCAGTATTCCTGCAACTAAACCAATTACAATTGCAGTATCAAATTTAATCCCAACAATCATTAACCCAATGGTATCTAGCGTCATTATACATAAACTCTGAATGATAATACCGATGAAATATCTCCTAAGAAGTTGGTTTACACTAACAAGAGCATGTTCTATCTGTTGCTCATATTTTTCGGGGAAAAGCATAAGTAATCCTTCGAAAAAAAGTTTCTCCTCCTTTAGGAAAAAAAATGTGATAAAGGATATTGAAAAAGCAGCAATAAAAAGGTTCATCAGTAGATTTGCTGTGGAACTGAATAGGTCCGAAACCATTGATATGCTGAACATATGCGTTAGCTTATCTGATAAGAATTCTTTTACAGCGAAATTATTGGATGAGGGTAAGTATTCACGCACAAATTTTTCTATATCCGCAATAGGTTGCGAGAAATTATTGATCATCTGTGAGACATTTACCTCTCCAAGCTCGTTGGCTTGATTAATAACCAATGGGATCATTACTCTAAAAAAAGAATAGAATAGGATCCAAATCACAATCAATGCAACTGCAGCACCAAATGCCTTTGGGGGATGCCATGATTTTATTTTTATTTTTGAGATGAGATCAACAATAGGTTTTCCCATCAGAGAAAGCACGGTCGATATTAGGATGTATGCAATTATTGACGAAAAATACCAAAGTAAAAAGCCAATAATGGTTACTATTGCACCGATTATTATGTACTTAGCTAAAGTGTTCATTACTAACTATTTTTCTCAAACCTACACCAAATCTACTAAATTTCAAAATTGGATGTTTTATTTTTTATTTTTGATGATAGCTAAACTAGTTCCCTCCTTTGTTCTCTAATAGTTGTTTAAAAATCAATTATGTTTAGTAATCATATCGGCGAGTACGCAGCATTATTAACAGCCATATTCTGGACTGTAACAGCATTAGCATTCGAATCTGCTAGTAAAAAGGTTGGTTCTCTTTCAGTGAACCTGATAAGACTTTGCATGGCCTTGGTTTTCCTAAGTATTTATTCATGGGTCTCAAGGGGATTGATTTTGCCTACGGATGCTACTAATTATCAATGGGTATGGCTTTCCTTGTCTGGGTTGGTAGGATTTGTTTTAGGCGATCTTTTCCTTTTTAAATCCTATGAGGTAATTAGCGCAAGAATTTCGATGCTGATAATGGCTCTTGCTCCACCCATTGCGGCTCTAATTGGTTGGGTTGCGCTAGGTGAACATTTAAACGCTAAGCAGGGAATAGGAATGTTACTTACCTTTGTTGGTATTGCACTTGTTATTCTAAAAAGAGAATTTAATCCAGATGAGGAGGTCTCCGATACAAATAATAAAAAGTTTAAGTTAAACTATCCTATCTCAGGTCTTTTGCTTGCATTTGGAGGTGCAGTGGGACAGGCAGGAGGTCTGGTCCTGAGTAAAATAGGGATGCAGAATTATGATGTGATAGCTTCTGTTCAAATAAGAGTAATAACAGGTATTATTGGTTTTGTAGCAATATTTTTCTTTTTAAATAGTTGGAAATCACTTCTAATCGCGATTAAAGACTCAAAAGCAATCACAAAAATTTCCATTGGTGCTATTTTTGGCCCTTTTCTTGGTGTTTCGTTCTCGCTTTTATCCATAAAATATACTTCAACGGGTGTGGCATCTGCCATTATGTCAATAGTGCCAGTTATAATAATTGCACCCGCTGTTTTAATCTTTAAGGAAAAATTTAATTCAAAAGAGTTGATTGGGGCTTTAATTACTGTTGGAGGGGTAATGTTGTTTTTCCTGTAAACTGTTTTTTATCTTAGAATTTGTTCTCATCACCTAAATGGGTTAACTTCGCTTATCATAAATCCCTGAAAATGCGTAAGATATTATTTCTAATTCTCATTATTTCTCTTGTGTTTGCTTGTAGATCATTAAAAAATGGTTTGGTAACCGAAAGCAAGCAATCCGTAGCAGTGGACCAATTTTTAGAGAAACCATTTGGTGAAAGCGAAACTATTGCATCTTTAAAAAAACAGTTTAGTAAAGATGTAAAACTTAAGCGAATGATACGCAGAAATAAACACGATTCACAGAAGGTAGATACAATATTCCAGTTCTATTATCGAAAATCGGAGGTGTTTGTCTATAAAACTTATTTCAATAGGGAAATGCTTTTGGGTGGTGTTATAACCGATAACAAGTTTCCCTTGCTCAATGGAGTTGTTCCGGGAATGAGTAGGGATAATTTTTTTAAATCCTTTAAGGATTTAAATACTAATCAAGCAGATTCTATTAATTTGTATAGTAAAGAGTTAATGCGAAAATTTATTTTTATTTTCGATAAAAAAGGGGTTTTGAAAAAGATAGATTTTTCGTCTTACGTTGATTAAAGCGCTAAACTCTTTCCGCTACTTCAGCAACAATAGTTTGAGTACCAGTCACCTTTTGGTTAAGTTTAACTTTAATAACGGCATCAAGGGGTAGAAAAAGGTCAACCCTAGATCCAAATTTAATAAAACCTAACTGTTCACATTGATTGACGGGTTTACCTTCCTCTGCATAGCAAATAATCCTTCGAGCAACAGCACCTGCTATTTGGCGCATCATAAGAGGCATACCATCTTTACGCTCAATGGCTACAGAGGTGCGTTCATTGTGTGTTGATGACTTTGGATGCCAAGCCAGATAGTAATTCCCAGGATGGTATTTGAAATATTTTACGGTTCCGTTTATTGGAAACCAATTAATATGAACATTCCAAACCGACATGAATATTGAAACCTGAATACACTTCGATTTAATATATTCATTCTCTTCAACCTCTTCAATGGTCACAACAGTGCCATCTGCCGGGGCATATATGCAATTATTCTTTGTTTCAATACTCCTTTTGGGCACTCTAAAGAAGCGCAAAATAAAACCTAGTAATAATAGTGACGGTAAAAGTATGACATAAACTCCTACCTTACCAAAAAAGAAATAGATTATCAGATTGATAATCAGGGTTGCAAAAAATGCTACTGAAATTATTGTATATCCTTCTTTGTGAACTTTCACGAGAATAAAATTAGATTATGAGATTGATTTATATTAACATCATTATTTTTAAGTAAGCAAAAACTATAGGTGCAGATAAAAAAACTGCATCAAACCTATCAAGCACTCCACCATGTCCTGGTAAAAACTTGCCCGAATCTTTTACGTCAATGCTGCGTTTGAACATCGATTCAATTAAATCACCAAAAACACCTATTATGGCACTGAGTAATCCGATTGCGATCCAGTGCGCAAAGTTAATATTAGAATAGTTAAGTGAAATGATCCACGCAACAATTGTTGTGAAAATTAATCCTCCTATAAAACCTTCCCACGATTTTTTTGGTGAAATCCTAGGAAATATCTTATGCTTCCCAATACTTACGCCAAAAAGATATGCACCAGTGTCGTTTGCCCAAATAAGTATAAAATAGCTTAAAAGTATTTCATAAGAGAATGTATGTTGAAGTGTCTCCGCTTTAAAAGCGATGAGATTGAAAAGGGAAAGGGGAATGGCAATATAGAAAACTCCTAAAAGAGTGTAAGCTATATTATGAAAGGGTTGCTTGTGTTTACGGTAAAGTTCAAAGATAAATACACTGGTAATCAATGGTGTAAATCCAAGTAGATATATTGCTTCAATATGCCCTGTTGCATATAAATATGTTCCGATGAAAACAGTAAGGCCAATTAGGAGGCCAAGCGAAAACTGTGGTTTTATTCTAGCCTTTAAACTTAAACTATAAAACTCATACATAGCGAGAATCAATATCCCTCCAATAACGATTAGGAAGGGAATTTCCCCAATAATCAGCGCACCAACAAGGCTAGTAACAAAGAGTATCCCACTAATTGTTCTTAAAACAAAATTGCTCAATTTTCAATATTCTTTAAGAGTTCTTTACTTTTTTCAGCTTCATCTTGGGATACATAAACTTCTACATCGCCAAATGAGGTATAGGATGAATCCTGTTTATTGATAACTACAGCTTCGATACCATTCTCAAACAAAACCTGTTTGGCAATTTCTGCCTGCCATGGTTTATTGCTTGAGAAAATTGACACCCAATTATCTTCCATCCTAATTGTTATCTAGTTCCTTTTTTTCTCCGTTTTGATCTTTTTGAGCTTGAAGAATTTCCTTTTCAAACTCCTCCTCACGACTTAAAGATTTGCGCGGGCCAAATATAGTTACAAGATCTTCACTAAATATCACTTCACGTTCAAGAAGGAGCTCTGCGAGTTTGGTTAAACCCTCTTTATTCTCAATAAGTATTGTTTTTGAATGTGCGTAAGCATTATCAATTAATTCCTTTACCTCTTTATCAATCAATTCTGCTGTTTTTTCGCTGTAAGGTTTGGAAAATGAGTACTCGTTTTGTCCCGATGAATCGTAAAAACTAACATTTCCAGTTGCTTTACCCATACCAAAGTAGGCAATCATTGCGTACGCCTGTTTTGTAACTTTTTCGAGATCGTTGAGTGCTCCTGTTGATATTTTATTAAATGTAACTTCTTCTGAAGCTCTGCCTCCAAGGCCTGAACACATCTCATCAAATAGTTGCTCTGTGGTAGTTATCTGTCTTTCCTCAGGTAGATACCATGCTGCACCTAGAGAGCGACCGCGTGGTATAATTGAGACTTTAAGCAAGGGGTTTGCATGTTCAAGTAACCAGCTTACAGTAGCATGACCTGCTTCGTGATACGCAATTGTCCGTTTTTCGTCTAATGAAATAATCTTATTCTTTTTCTCAAGACCCCCAATTATCCTGTCGATAGCATCCAAGAAGTCCTGTTTTTGAACCGATTGCTTGTTTTTTCTTGCTGCAATAAGTGCGGACTCATTACAAACATTAGCAATATCTGCACCTGAAAAACCTGGTGTTTGCTTTGCAAGGAATGTGATATCAAGTCCTTCCTCAAGTTTTAATGGTCGTAAGTGTACTTTAAATATTTCGAGTCTCTCTTTACTGTCTGGTAGCTCAACATGGATTTGTCTGTCAAAACGTCCAGCACGCAATAACGCTCTATCAAGGATATCGGCACGATTAGTTGCAGCCATTATTATTACACCTTGGTTCGAAGCAAAGCCATCCATCTCGGTGAGCAGCTGATTAAGTGTATTTTCACGCTCGTCATTTGACGAGAAATTGGAGTTTTTGCCTCTTGCACGCCCAATAGCATCAATCTCATCAATAAAAACGATACAAGGAGCTTTGTCTTTTGCTTGTTTAAAAAGGTCACGAACTCTTGATGCTCCAACCCCAACAAACATTTCAACAAAATCAGAACCTGACATGCTGAAGAATGGAACATTTGCTTCACCCGCAACTGCTTTTGCAAGTAATGTTTTACCAGTACCTGGAGGTCCAACGAGTAGTGCTCCTTTAGGGATCTTGCCACCTAAGTCGGTGTATTTTTTTGGATTTTTGAGGAAATCAACAATTTCCATTACCTCAACCTTAGCTTCTTCTAAACCTGCTACATCCTTGAAATCTGTTCTTGAGGTAGATTCTCTATCGAAAAGTTGAGCTTTTGATTTTCCAACATTAAAAATATTCCCAGCACCACCACCTCCGCCACGGCTCATCCGGCGGAATATAAATATCCAGATACCAATTAGGATCAGAGGGAAAAGTAGCCAACTGAGGATATCACTGAAGTAGTTTGGTCTTTCTTCGTACTGTGGGTATATTTTATCGGCTTCAGCTAAAGTAGTTTGGGCTTCAGAAAGTTGCTTTTCAAATGTTTCAATTGAACCAATAGTGAAGTAGAAGTGGGGTCCTGTTTTAGGAACAGCATTAAAACCTTTTCCAAGTCTTTCAGCATATTTGGTAAGGTCTTTTTCTTTAATGAAAACCTCAACCTTTCCTTGATTGCGGACAACTATTAGTTTTGCAACCTCCCCCTTTGCTAACATCTGATTTTTAACCTCTTGCCAGTTCGATTCAATGGCATTTCGTCCGCTATAGAAAAAGTTAAGAAAGAAAATGGCTGCAATTATTAGGATGTAAACCCAGTACACATTGAATTTTGGGGTCTTCTTCACACTACCGCCATCGCCACCAAAAAAGGGGTCATTATTATCCTGATTCTTATCTTGTTTATTGTTTTTTTCGGCCATAATATTTAAAAATCACAAATTGTTAAAATTCGAATGTTTATTTGGTAAGTCTTTTCGATCTTACTTTTGGCTTGACAACTTCAGACACAGGTTCATCTGTGTAACGCTTAGTCTGAGCATCTGCCCAAAGTTCTTCAATTTTATAAAATGTTCTCCACTCAGTTTGGAAAATATGTACTACAACATTTACATAGTCTAATACCACCCAAATTGAATTATCGTAACCCGCAGATTTCCAAACTTTTTCGTTAAGGTTTTGGCTAATTTTAACCTCAATATTTTCAGCTATAGCATGAACTTGTGTTGTAGAATCGGCATGACATATAATGAAATAATCACAAACAGAATTTGGAAGTTTTCCTATTGCAAGTGATGTAACCTCTTTCCCCTTCTTATCTAGTATTGCATCAACTATTGATTCAACCAGAGATTCAACATCTAATACTTTTCTTTTTTTCCCCATCAAATAGATTTATTCATTTTAATTGACAAAGGTAATTATTTTTTTATTTAGTCAAGTTTGGAAGGATTCTAAAACCACATAAATCTCATTGAGTATTTATTATTTAGAATAGATTAGGGGTGAAGCATAAATATCATGCCATTATTATTGGCATGACAAAATAACAATCTAATGTTGTGCTGAAATTCAAGATGATATGCTTATATCTAACTCATGTTATTACGGAATTTGGCTTATAATGCTGCCCTTATTTGTAGTTAGGTGGAACTTTAACCCAAAATTTTAGATTGACACTTGAAGAGGGAAGCCATTTTTAAGTACTTATGTTTTGTGCTAACTCCTTACAAGAGATTATTGTACATGTCTTAGCTAAGCGAAATGGATTATTCTCTATAATATAAAAAGAAGTTATCTGCCAGATAAATTCTTGATTTGATGATTTTTGTCTAATGGCACAATATAAGAAATGTTTCTCTAGTATAACAAGACAAACGCTGTATACAACAGTACGAATCTACTGGGCAATAATAACCATCTTCGGGATCACAAGCAATGCCTCCAGTGATGGCTTTTTGTTCGTTTTTGCTGAGTACTTTAACACCTGTTAATTCTTTTAAATTTTTCATAGCAAATTAAATTAAAGATTAAAATATAGCCTGATCATTTAAAGATACTCAGGGTTTGTGTCTTCTCTTCTCAAGGGAATACCTTATGTATCTTCGCTAAGTGTAATGGATTATTCTTTATCTCAAATATTTATAAAGAAGTTATCTGAAATATTTTTCAAATAACTTCTAGTGAGTCTTAATTGGTTTACTAACAAGGATATCCTTCGACTTTACAGATGTGATAATCAGCACCTCTATGACAACAATAGGTACCCTCGGGACACCAATAACCTGGTTCTACACAAGCGTATCCGCCAATAATGGATTTTTGTTCGTTTTTACTGAGTACTTTAACACCTGTTAATTCTTTTAAATTTTTCATAGCAAATTAAATTAAAGATTAAAATATAGCCTGATCATTTATAGACACTCAGGTTTTATGTCTACTCCTTGCAAGAGAAGAAGTTATTTCTTTACCTTAACTGTTAATCTGTTTTTTTCTGAATAAGAAACTATCAGGGAAAAGAGCCCGATAGTTTCTAGAATACTTACAAGGGAACACAACGACCATCCCCGTATTCATTAAAAATATAACAATACGAATAAGGAGGACATGTTGGATCTTCTATTGAACAACCCAAACCTCCTTTAATTAATTTTTGCTCATTTTTGGCGAGTACTTTAACGCCAGTTAATTCTTTTAAATTTTTCATAACAAATTAAATTAAAGATTAAAATATAACCTGATCATTTAAAGACACTCAAGTTCTGTGTCTACTCCTCGCGAGAGAATATTGTTAATTATCTTGATTTATTAAGTTTAGTTCAGGTGTATGATTGTTGACTTTTTCAGTCTCCTCTTCAATAATATCATCGACAAAATTTACCAAGTCAATTCTATCATATTCTCTAGGAAATGATCTCCCGTTAACTAAAATCTCTGGGGTAAAGTTGATATTGTGCTGTTCGCACCACCCTTTCTCGTTTGTTAGTATGGGTATATATTCAGATTTGCTGGGCTCTCCCCATTTGAGTAACCAATCTTTAGGAAGTGTTGTGCTATAGATATCATGCATTGCATCTAGGCAAATTTGATCTCCATTAATGTTGTAGATTTCTAGTAATCGCCATGATATTTTTGCATCAATAGAGTCAAGATCGGCCTTTACATTAAATCGGATGATGATATTTATGCTCTTTCCCTTTATTTTTATTAGTTTTTCAACTAATCGATGAGCTTCTTTACAGAATCCGCATAAAGGATTAGTTATCACAACAACTTCAAGAAGTGCGTTTTCTTTGCTGTCGCCCAAAACAATTTCATTAGTAATATTTATGCGCGTATTGATTTGATTAGAGTTACCAATAAGTGATTTGAAAATGTTATAGCTACGCTTAAATTTAAAATGCTCAATTCTTAACGTATTTAATTCTTGTTCCTTCTTAAATTTCGGTGAAATAAATCGCCAAAAAGCAAAGGAAATGAGGAAGCAAAGAGTCGTTATCAGTATGGCGTTTAGGTTGAACTGTAATTCATTGAAACGAAAATTGCTAAAAATAATAGCTATTGCTTGCAACCAAAGAATTGAAACAACACTCAAACAAAGCAAACACCACTTTCTAACAATTTTAAATTGATAAAAAATGGAAAAGAAGGTAAATGGTAGCGCAAGTAGAGAAATTATGATTAAGGGATAATTGCTATAGCCACTATTTTTCACTAAAATCCAGGATAGGATTAAGGATGCAAAATAGATAATTCCAACATCGCTTAATTTGAAATAACCGAAAAGATTAGCTCCTTTCGATTTTAATACTTCATCACAACTTGTTTTTTTATTACCCTCAGAGCAAAATTTACTGAGCACTTTGGAGCTAATACCTAAATCATGGTGTAGTATAAGGATACACACAGCAAGTCCCACTAACGATAAAAGAAAATGAACTGTTGGAAATAACGTGTTTTTATAAACAAAGAAGACCGTGATTAATGCAATGGTTGCTATTAAGATATTCCTGTTCGTAAAGTTTTCTTTCTTTGAATCTTGGATGATTACTTTGTTATCTTCCTCAATAATCACTACAATTCCAGACCAAATATCTATAAACTCATTTTCAGATATTATCTTCTTTTTATTATCGTTATAAAATATTTGAAGTCTTTGGTTAAGCCTACTAACCAATACAAATCCATTGAACTGCTCTTCCTTTATGAGGGCTAAAAAGTTACTTGGCAAAAGACCTAATGTTTCAGCATTTTTAGGAACTTCTAATGCGTAATTCTTTATCGAAAAATGATCAAGTACTCCTGTAATGGAATGTAAACTCGGGTATGTAGGGTGAGAGCGAAGTTGAAATTCCAACTCCTCAAAATCTATTTTAATTTTGTTGCTTTTTAAAAGCATTTTGACAACGGATACAAGGAGATCTTTCATTTTATGAATATTTATGGTTAATATTTAATAATAATTTGATCTGTGAGTGGAAAATTGCCAATTCATTATTGTTTATCTTAGATAGATCTCTTGATAGTCAATCATCTAAATTAAACACCAAAATTTGTGTCACTAAATAAATTAAATGTATTGCAACTATTTTGTTTAAATTTAAAATTGCAATGCAATATATTGTCAATCATTTATCAGTTAAATACAAACTTGTTTTAGCCAAAATTAAAGAGCAGGAGTGCAACCTCATTGCACTTCAATGAGAAAATAGATGTTGTAGAACATGTATTAATTATATAGAATTTGGAAGTATGAAGTGATTTTATTTTGAGAAATGCTTCTGCCACCTTTTATTTCTGACATCTCCTTGGCATCGAAGCCAAAGAAAATCCTGCCTTTTTGTGAGTACTTATAGGTTCTTTTGTAATGATCATAAATTACATCTATTCCCATCCCACGAAGTTGTTGTAGATGGTTTTGAAGAGTGCGTTCGCTTATCCCAAGTTTTTGTGCAAACTCGTCGGCGGTACCAGTGCATTCCTTTCCTATTAGAGAGTCTAAATGTTCAATGTAGGTTTTAAACTTCGTGAGTTCCATAATGATTTTATATTAGACTAATATCTTATATAAAATTAAACAAAAAAAACAGATATTTATTCTATGAATTGTTAAAATATATTATAAGAATAGTAAGTGCTTAGGCGTAATTAATAAGTAGTATTATATTTTTATCAATGATAATAGGGTTGATCATTGTTGTTAGCATTAAACAACCATTACCTTTGCTAAATAAAATTTACTATGGATAGGGTATTTGAACCTCAGTATATTTGGCTCGAAAGTGTAGATTCAACAAATAGCTATTGTATGAAATTGGCTCAAGAAGGGGAGCAAGAGGGGTTGGCAGTTGCTGCTTTTTTTCAGGAGAAAGGTAGAGGTCAAAGGGGTAACACTTGGGAGAGCAAAAGAGGTGAGAATCTTACATTTAGTTTACTGCTTCGTCCTAACTTTTTAAGGGTTGAGGAGCAATTCATGATTTCAAAAGCAATCGCACTATCAATTTGCGATTGGCTTAAAAATAATAAAGTTGATGCCTGTGTTAAGTGGCCTAACGATATTTATATTGGTGAGAAAAAAATAGCAGGTGTTTTAATCGAGAATAGTTTTAGCACACCGTTTCTAGATGTCTCAATAATAGGTATAGGTATAAATCTGAACCAAGTTGTGTTTTCTTCTAACATCCCAAACCCTATATCAATGACACTTTTAACAGGTTTGCAGTATCGTCCTGAGGTTGTGCTAAGTGAACTTGTTGTTTCAATCCAAATGAGATATCTTCAGCTACAATGCGGGTTAAAAGAAAAAATATCTGAAGATTATTTAAAATCTCTTTATCGATTTCAGAACTTTTATAATTATAGCAGTGTGGATGGCTTCTTTAAGGCCAGAATTACTGGCATAAAACCAACAGGCGAAATTATCCTCGAAATGGAGGATGGTCAAAAAAAATCATTTGGGTTCAAAGAGATAGCCTTCGAAATTTAGATACCCCGATTGAACGCAGCTGCAATTTGCTCCGCCAACATATTTATTCCTTCCTCAAGCTGCTTTTGAAGCATCATTTTAAACATTACATTAAGATCCGCTTTAAGAGTCAGTTTCATTCTTGTATCGTAAGGAGTTGCTTCTTTAAGTTGAATCCACAGAAAGAATTCGAATGGTAGTTTACCATCACCAGTAATTTTTACCGTTTTGTAAGGATCTTTCTCTACAATTTTTAATCCTGTTTGCCCAATTCCTTTAACGTTAAAGCGGCAGCAATCCTCTTCTGCCTCCCATCCCTCCAGTTTATCTTGGGGGATAAAAGGGGTAAATAGTCTAAAGTCAGATATTACTCTAAAAATATCCTGTGGAGTTCTTTGAATGGAAACTATTTTACTTTCAAATTCGGTCATGGGTTATTAGGGTTGATGGTTGTTTGTTATGAGCTGTTAAAAACTTTGAAAATAATGTAAAAAAAAGGATATTCAAATTGCAATTTACATTCCCCAATTTTCGGGGTCATTGCGCCACGATTTGAGAAGATTTAAATGATCTTTGCTGACAAATCCTTGCTCTATTGCAATATCAATAAGTTGAGAGTAATTAGCGAGGGTGTCAATTTTAACATCAGATTTTTTAAAATTGTCGGCTGCATGATTGAATCCGTAAGTAAATATAGCTAGCATTCCAAGGACATCACAACCAGCATTTCTCAGGGCTTCAACCGCATTTAAACTGCTTTGCCCGGTTGATATTAAATCCTCAATTACAACCACTTTTTGCCCAGCTTTAACATCCCCCTCAACAAGGTTTTCAAGCCCGTGCTTTTTGGGTGCTGAGCGAACGTAAACAAAAGGTAAGTTAAGTCTATCGGCTACAAGCATTCCATGTGCGATTGCACCAGTAGCTACTCCAGCAATTATTTCAACATCTGGGTATTTTTCTATAATCTGTTGCTTAAACCCTTCGCAGATTAGATTGCGAACCACTGGATATGAGAGTGTTTTTCGGTTATCACAGTAAATTGGCGATTTCCAACCCGAAGCCCATGTAAAAGGATTTGCAGGATTTAGTTTAATTGCATTAATTTGGAGAAGGTTAAGCACAACTGAATTTTGTATCATGTCGAAAGAGTGTTCAATTTATTTTGATAAACGTAAAATTGTTCTCACAAATAGTGTAGAGTTGAATTTTAATAGTCAAAATGGGTTATTCACCAGTTACAATTCTTTACAAGAACTCTCAAAAATACTCGAATTTTTTCAATCAGCGGTTCAAGTAGAAAATGTTTTTATTTCTGGAAAGAATGTTCAATCTATGCTTAAGGACTTTTGTAAAATGTTCCGCATCATTAAAGCGTCAGGAGGACTTGTACAGAATAGCAAAGGGGAGTATTTGTTCATCTTTAGGTATGGGAAATGGGATTTGCCAAAGGGAAAGTTAGAGCCTGATGAGAAAATTGAAGACGCTGCCGTTCGTGAGGTTTCTGAAGAAACGGGAATATCCAATTTAATTTTAGGGGAACATATTAAAAATACCTACCATACCTACAAGCAAGGGGGTTCAATTATTTTAAAGGAAACACATTGGTTTAACATGCTATATAGTGGCAATGAACCACTTGTTCCTCAACAGGCAGAAGATATTTCTGTAGCAAAATGGTTTCCTGCAAATCGCTTAGATGAAATATTGAATAATACTTATGATACAATTCGTGAGGTTCTAATTGCTAAAGGCATAGTTTAAATTTCTCCTTTAGAACGGAGTATTTTAAAAAATTGGATCTCAAAATTTTCACGAGGAGAGGGGGCGGGCGATAGCAAAAGTTTCCTATCTGGTGCAATAAGAAAATATGTAGGGTAAGCCCTAATATCAAAATCCTTCACAATTTCCGGTTTATTTCCATAGTGGAGGAATGTCCAATCATAACCAGCATTTTTTAGCAGATTGCTCATGTCTTGCTTATCCTTATCAACACAAATTGTGACAATCTCAAGCATTTGCTTATGCTTATCGTAGAGTTTTTTTAGTAAAGTAAATTCTTGCAAACAGGTATAACTTGTACTTGTACAAAAATTTAGGTAGATATATTTCCCTTTGAAATCATCAAGTTTTATGAGACTTCTTTTAGAATCGTATAGTTCAAAAGGTGCTGGCACAAATCCTGCTAAAAGGTGTGTTACTTTTGTCCGAATATTTTGAGCAATGACAAGATGTTCGGGTATTTTAGAAGTAAAGTAAAGTGAATCCAGAATTGTTAGAAGTGCAGATCTCGAAAATTTATCGTCGAAAAAGCCATCGTGCAAACCTTTTAAAATCACTAGTTCTTTAAGCGTATCGTTTGCAAGGACATTGTCTGTGGCTAACGTTTTCTTCAAATTGTATAAACTTTTTTCCTGTGTTATATTCTTGAAAACAGCATTTCCTGTCTCTGTTCGTGAGAAAAAGATGAAGTATTTATCGTAAACGAGGTTGAATAACTCCATGAAGGCGGTGTTATTATACTGAACAGGCTTGTTAAGAAAGTAATGCTCCGATGTGCTTTTCGCCTTTTGTATATAGGTAATCTGCTTAAGCAATCCATAGCGGTAGTACCTATAAGTGTCAAAGTATGTTTGTTTTTGGTTAGTGTAGCGACTCTCGATAGTATTTATCATTGAATCGATATTGATATTGCTTTTGCCCTTATAAGAATCATTTATAATAGCATCAAACTTCTCATTAAACGATAAATCGAAAGAGTTAATAAGGAAGTTGATATCATTTTTAACAATGTTGGTGATTCCTACAAATAAATCGGTTTCCCTAAAATAGGGGTTTAACCTTTGTGCTTCAGTTTTATCTTCCTTTTCAGGTAGAGCAAGATTGTAAGTTTTCCCTGGTTCAATAAAAAGGTAAACTCGGTAAATTCCAAGATGGCTAAATAGAAATGTTGTTTCGTTTATTTTGAACTGACAGCTAAAATTGCCTTTATCATCGACCTTACAACGACCCATTTCTTCCTCAGACATAGTGATAAGATCTGAATATCGATAAAAAACAATTTCGTCGTTTGAGTAAAATTTTGAATTACCAATGATGGTTGCTTGTTGCGAGAATACAGCATTAACAAAGAAAAGTAAGGAAAAGACTATAAGGGGTTTTATAAGAATTTTAATCATCGATATATTACTATGAGTGTGGGAAATAATCCTTTATATTGATAGATTTGGGTAAGAATAGGGATGGATCCCCATTATGTATTAAGATATCTCTTACTATTGTTGAGTTGATGAATGAGTGCTCAGGGGCTGTTAATAGGAAAACAGATTCGATTTCATGATGCATTGCTTTATTGACCTGACCTATAGCACGTTCAAACTCAAAATCGTCAGAAGTACGAAGGCCACGGAGAATGTAGTAAACGTTTATTCTTTTACAGAGTTCAACCGTTAACCCTTCGTAGCTTATCACTTCAATACGTGACTCATTATCAAAAACCTTTCTAATAATTGCAAGCCTCTGTTCTATTGAAAAGAACGATTTTTTGTTAGTATTATAGCCAACGGCAATAATTATCTTATCGAAGAGAGAAAGGGCACGCAAAACAATCGATTCGTGACCTACAGTGAATGGATCAAATGATCCAGGGAATACGGCAACCTTTTCCATTCGGTAAATATTTGTATAAAAGATAACTTTAATAAGTCCAAAACACCACCCTTCTCCGATTGAGCGAAATTGCTCTAATCGATGGTTAAAGGATTTTCTGTTTTTTCCTCTAGCAGAGCATACTTAAACACATCCATGATATTCTCAACGTAAACGAATTTAAGCCCTTTGATGTAAATATCTTTTATTTCAGAGATATCTTTTCTGTTCTCTTCTGATAAAATAATCTCGGTTATATTTGCACGCTTTGCTGCTAGTATTTTTTCTTTGATACCCCCTACTGGCAAAACTTTTCCTCGTAAAGTTATTTCGCCTGTCATTGCGACACCTTTACGAACTTTTCGCTGTGTATATGCCGAAGCCATTGACGTTGCCATAGTGATACCTGCCGAAGGGCCATCTTTAGGAATTGCACCCTCAGGAACATGTAGGTGAACGTTCCATTTTTCAAAAATCTCAGGTTTAATGTCCAATAGATCTGAATGCGCTTTAATATACTCAAGGGCAATAACAGTTGATTCTTTCATTACATCGCCAAGGTTTCCTGTTATTGTAAGATTCCCTTTTCCACGGCTAAGGCTCGTTTCAACAAATAGAATTTCGCCACCAGTTTCGGTCCAAGCAAGTCCAGTTACCACACCAGCCAAATCATTACCTTGATAAAGATCCTTAACATATCTAGGTATACCCAGTATTGTTTGTACCTCTTTAACGGTTAGATTTTTATGAAACTTCTCTTCAAAGGCAATCTTTTTGGCTATCTGCCTAACAACTTTTGCAATTTTTTGGTTAAGACTCCTGACACCACTTTCACGGGTGTAATTTTGAACCATTGTTTCAATTACCTTGTTGCTGAAAGCAACATTATCAGGGGTTAGTCCATGCTCAGTAAGTTGATTAGGAATGAGATGACGCTTAGCAATTTCAACTTTTTCCTCCATTATATAACCGCTAACATCAATTAGTTCCATTCTATCGCGAAGTGCGGAGCTAATAGTTGAAATATTATTGGCTGTTGTAATAAAAAGTACTCTGGATAGATCGTACTCAATCTCAAGATAGTTGTCGTGGAAAGCGTTATTTTGTTCAGGATCTAAAACCTCAAGTAGGGCAGAGGCCGGATCTCCATGAAAATCTTTTCCAACCTTATCAACCTCATCAAGGATGAATACTGGATTCGAAGATTTTACTCGTTTTAGGTTTTGGATAATACGTCCGGGCATTGCCCCGATATATGTTTTCCTATGACCACGGATCTCCGCTTCATCATGAAGACCTCCTAGTGAAATTCTAGCATACTTACGATCGAGTGCTCGTGCAACTGATTTTCCGAGAGATGTTTTTCCAACGCCAGGAGGGCCATATAGGCAGATAATAGGTGCCTTCATGTCACCTTTGAGTTTTAATACTGCTAGATGTTCAAGAATTCGCTCCTTTACCTGTTCAAGACCAAAATGATCCTCATCAAGGACGGTTTTGGCACGTTTTAGGTCAAAGTTATCGGTTGTATATTCATTCCAAGGGAGGTCAAGTAGTAGCTGAACGTAATTGAGTTGTACGGAATACTCACCAGCCATCGGGTTCATACGATGTAATTTTTCGAGCTCCTTTTCGAAGACTTCTGCAACCTCTTTCCCCC
Source organism: Bacteroidales bacterium (assembly GCA_013141385.1). Classification (NCBI taxonomy): domain Bacteria; kingdom Pseudomonadati; phylum Bacteroidota; class Bacteroidia; order Bacteroidales; species Bacteroidales bacterium. Next base: position 18,230 of record JABFRB010000036.1, read on the forward strand.
ATTTTTTTTCTAAAGCACGCTTTTTAAGATCCTCAATCTCTTTTTCAGTAGGGTTTCCACCAAGCTCATCCTGAATAGTTTTCATTTGTTGATGCAGGAAGTATTCCCTTTGCTGTTGATCCATATCCTGCTTAACCTTGGTTTGTATGTCGTTCTTTAGTTCAAGCAGTTGAACCTCTCTTGTAAGATATTGAAGTAATTGAACTCCGCGCTCTTTAAGAACATTTTTCTCAAGTAACCCTTGTTTCTCGGTATTTTGGATATCTGCGTTGGAGCAAATAAAATTTACAAGAAAATGGTTGCTTTCAATGTTTTTAATCGCAAACGAAGCTTCGTGTGGGATATTGGGTGATAGATTGATAACCTTTAGAGATAAATCTCTGATTGATCCTACAATTGCTTTGAATTCTCTATCATCATCATGAGGATAGACATCCTTTAAAAAGTTTATTTTTGCTGTAAAGTATGGATCTTCTCCAAGAAATTCCTCAACCTCAAATCTGCGAATACCTTGAAGGATAACAGAAGTGCTTCCATCAGGCATTTCAAGAACCTTGAGAACTTGAGCAATGGTACCAACTTTAAATAAATCCTTAGTCTCGGGTTCCTCAATTTTAGAATCAATCTGGGATATTGCACCTAATATTTTTTTCTTTGTACTCAGTTCACGAATAAGATTCACCGATTTAGAACGACCAATGGTAATTGGAATTACTACTCCGGGGAATAATACCGTGTTTCGAAGTGCAAGTATTGGTATTACTCTTGGAATGTCTGCATCTTTAATGGTCGGTGCATTTTCATCAGTTATTATTGGAATAAAATCTGAATCTTGATCTATCGAATCAATAAATATTGGGTTGCCAATTTTTATTTCAAATTTTCTACTCATCTTAAAAATCTCCATCTAAACGAGGTGACAACATGTCACGCTCAAGCATTTCAACAATAGGAAGTATAGGTCTGCAATGTATGTGCCAATAAAATGTAATTGGCTATTAACCCAAGTTTTTGGAATAATTTTATCGTTAAAGTTAAATATCTTTTAGAGACAATTAGTTGATAAATTAAAACTTTCTGAACTCTTCAGTAAGTTCAAAGACACGTTGAAGGATACTTTTCTCAATAGAGTTAAAGGACAACCCTCTACGCTCAAAAACTAATCTTGCTGTTTCAAAGGCTTTGTCTATACTATAGGTACTAAATCCTTGAGCGCCTCCCCATGAAAAGCTGGGAATAAAATTTCGGGGGAAACCACTACCAAAAATATTTGCGCTAACTCCCACAACTGTTCCAGTGTTAAACATAGTATTGATACCACATTTTGAGTGATCACCCATAATTAATCCACAAAACAGTAAACCAGTATCCACAAAACTTTTCTTTTGATAGTTCCAAAGTTTTACATTTGCGTAGTTGTTTTTGAGATTGGAGTTATTTGAGTCTGCCCCAATATTACACCATTCTCCTATAACCGAATTTCCAAGAAAACCATCGTGAGCCTTATTTGAGCAACCTATAAACACTGAGTTATTAATCTCACCCCCTACCTTAGAATGTGGGCCAATGGTAGTTGGTCCATAAATTTTGACACCCATCTTTAGAATTGAATTATTGCATAGTGCTAAAGGGCCACGTATAATTGAACCTTCCATAATCTCAGAGTCAGCACCAATGTAAATAGGACCACTATTAGCATTTAGTATAGCACACTCAACTTTTGCCCCTTTCTCAACAAATACATTCTCGGGATTTATAACCTGATTAGTTTTTGATATTGGCTCTGATATTCGATTTTTGGTTAGTAACTCAAAATCTTGCTCTATTGCTTTTTTGTTTTGAGAAAAGATATCCCAGGGATTTAAGACCATAAAGGGCTTCTCTAAAAGATATTTTCTTTCTTTAAAATCTTCAAATAAAGGTATGTAGGATGGATTTGGAGTTGATGGTAGAATGGCTGCTATAACCATTTCCTTCCACACCAATGCTTCACCAACTCTTAGTTTTATTATTGAATCGAATAATTCTTGATCAGGAATTACACCCCCATTAATTAAACACGATTCCATTTCGCCATTAGCGGGATGAAACTTTTCACGAAGATAATCGGCGGTTAAGTAGGAACAGGAAGCGTTTAGAAACTTCTCCCATTTCTCCTTAATGGTCAGAATTCCTATGCGAATTTCTGCAACAGGGCGGGTGAAGGTCAAAGGTAGTAGGTTTAGCCTACGCGAATCATCAAATAATATGTGGTGTCTTTGCATAACTATATCCGTTAAAGCAGATAAATAATAAACTGTAAAGTTTTAAAAATGTTATAAATATACAAATAAAAAAGCTCCATTCCTGGAGCTTTCAATATCCTAACAATGTAGGTGATATTAAATGCCTACTTTTTCTTTTTGTCGATATGATCCTTGTAACGGTTCAAGTACTTATCAACGCGACCTGCGGTGTCAACAAGTTTCATCTTACCGGTATAGAAAGGATGTGAAGTGTTCGAAATTTCTACTTTAACCACAGGATATTCAACGCCATCAACGGTGATGGTTTCCCGGGTTGCTACGGTTGACTTGGTGATAAAAACTTGCTCGTTAGACATGTCCTTGAATGCCACCAGTCGATAATTTTCCGGATGTATTCCCTTTTTCATTGTTTGTATCTGTTTATTTAACTGTAAATTCCGAATATCGGGCTGCAAAGTTATTAACTATTATGAAAATAACAAACCCACACCTCGAAAAAATTTCTATGCCAGTCAGAACCTTTTCCTATTTAGTCGCGACTATAGAGTTTTGATAAAAGCCTTAAGAATTCGATGTAAAGCCAAATTAAGGTAACCATGAGACCGAAAGCACCAAACCATTCCATATATTTTGGTGCACCCTGAGCCGATGCTCTGTCGATGAAATCGAAATCGAGCAAGAGGTTTAAAGCAGCAACTGCAATAATTACAACGCTGATGCCAATTCCGATAGGACCACTGCTATGGATAAATCCAACGTTTACACCAAAGAATCCTAAAATAAAGGTTAGGAAATACATCAAGGCAATAGCCCCTGTTGCAGCAAGTATAATTGTTCTGAATTTCTCAGTTACCTTAATCCAACCTGAGCGATAAGCTGTAAACATCAAGAAAAAGGTTAAAAAGGTTAGCCCAACTGCTTGAATAATTATGTTGCCAGTATATTGAGCAGCAAATATTGCAGATATTCCGCCTAAGAATAGGCCTTCAAGCACAGCGTAAATAGGGGCTGCGATAGGAGAACTTTTTGGGGCAAAGATAACTACTAATGAAGTTATAAATCCCCCAATTCCGCCTACGGCCATCCATATTATAACAGAAGTTGGGATGGATGGATGTAACGGATCTACAGGAATACTTTCAAAGAAAGCTCTCCATGTGAAAGCGGCGCCTAAAACAACTAAAATCAGCATTAACAATGCCTTATTCATAGTCCCCTGAACAGTCATTGTTTCATCAGAGGTGAAAACCCTTTCTTTAGAGAAAATTTTCTCGGAGAATGCTGGGTTTGAAGAACGAAATAAATCCATATTTATTTATTTTTAGTTTTTGCGGTTAATAATTATTCAAATAATATGCCTTAGCTGTAAACTGACAAAGCGACATGACTCTACTCTTCGGTAAATTCAAATATTAATTGACTTCCAATCCAAGCAGCAATTCCAAAGTCTGATTCTGCCATCCGTTCAGCGGCTTCTAATACTTTTTCTTTAAGCGATTCGCTTTTTTTTCCTATTTCACGCAAAGCGAAGATTGCAGAGTTGCTAACCAATTCATCATCGGTTTCAACAAGTTTTTCAACAATATCAATATAGGGCTCAAAAATTGAATCCTTAATTGTTTTATCAGAGGCTCTATTACCTGCAATTAGTAATCCGGCTTTTTGAAGAAGATTGTCGTCCTCTAAGCACCATTCTACACTACGAGGTAAAGCAAAATCGGATTTCCAGAAGAGATTACTACAAACCTGCTCAACAATTTCGATATTTATAAAATCATTACTCCAATTATCAATCTGCTCCCCTGTTACCTTGTCAGAGGTATCAATTATTGATGCAATAATCTTACACTCCCTTATATCCTCCTCGAATAAACGGATGGCAAGGTGGTGATCCCCTTTATATGGTTGAGCAATTTGTTGTAGTTCAGGTATAGTAACCCCGTAGTTTACTTTATATATAATACCTGATTCTTGCATGGAGTTAACTACTGTTCCATTCATGCGATGTTTAATCTGCATGATTATGTCCATTACTTTTTCTTCCATGTCATAAGCAGAATTTGGATTGGCAAACCTACAACTTTTTTTAAAACCCAACAAGGATAGTACTATAAATGGCTATTTGAGCGTTGTTTATTTTTTTACCTTTAGGAAGTTTATTATTAGCCGTTTTTCAACAGCACCTTAGCCAATGAATTCAAAAATCAAATCAATTCTTTCGAATGAATTTGTTAAAAATGTGTTTTCCCTTTTTACGGGAAATGCATTGGCTCAAAGCATTTCATTAGTTTCGATTCCAATCCTAACAAGAATGTACACGCCTGAAGAATTTGGTGCTGTAGCCCTATTTATTGGAATGGTAAATGTTTTTTCAATTGCTTCGAATGGCAGGTACGATATGGCTATTGTTCTGCCTAAAAGGAATGGGCAAGCATTTCATTTACTCATTGGTAGTATTGCCATAACATTAATCTTTTCGATTATTAGTCTTTTGATAGTATTATTATTCTTCAACAGGCTAACTGGAATGTTTGAGGCGCATATCTACAAAAAAATAATATGGCTTTTACCTTTATGTATATTCCTACTTGGAAGTCATAAAAGTCTTACATATTGGTTTAATCGCTCACGTTCTTTTAGATTGATTGGAGTTAATCGGGTTATTCAAAATGCTGGACAAACGGGAGTAAGGTTATGTAGAGAAATGTTTTCAAATGGACATTGGGGTCAAGTTGTTGGATTCATTGCTGGCGAAGTTCTTTCTTGGGGTACAATGGTGGTTCAACTTTTCCGAAGGGAGTTTTGGAGATTTAAATACCTGTCAATAAAAACTACATTTAAATCCTTTCGTGAATACTTTAACTTTCCGCTATACCTAATGCCGATGGGGATTTTAAATACCTTTTCAACATACCTATTGGTGTTCGCTTTATCACTAATAACCTCAAGTGCTTTGGTTGGTCATTATGAGCGGGCATGGAGGGTTATCAATTTTCCGCTATCCTTAATTAGTTCCTCCTTTGGAAGTGTGTTTTACGAAAAGATGAATAGAACAGCAAATCGACGTCGGTTCTACGTTTACTCATATTTTGGAAATCTCTGTTTAGCATTATTGATTCTATTCCCCATTGCATTTTGGGGCGAAGCTATTTTCTGCTTTGTGCTAGGGAACGATTGGGCTGTGGCAGGACGTATTTCTCGATTTATTCTTCCTTTAACGATATTTAGTTTTGCAACGCAGTGCGTCAGCACAGTTTTTTCGATCATCAAAAAAAATCAACTTTTGTTAATTTGGCAAATTGTTTATCTTGTATTAGCGATTGGTTGGATCGTTTTTGCACGTGAATTTGATGTCTACTTTCTTTTAAAAATATACTCTTTGGGTGGGGCGTTTATGTATATACTGCTTGCCTATATAGGTTTTATAAATATAGAAAAGACAGATTTTAACAAATCGATTGTATCATCGTGTTAAATGCATAAGTAATGTAAGCCTTTTAAATAAGCGAAATAATGAAATTGAAAGAGTTAAGAATATATAGATGTTTGATTAACATGATTATATAGAATGAAGTAGCAAGTAAAAACAGTTAAATAAAATTGAAAAATCGCTACAGATGAAAAGGTTTATTGTTTCAATCTTCGGGATTCTTTTCTTCCGTTGGGCTTACCCCGGATTTGATTTTCATCGATTCCCTTTTAGGAGACTTATGAAATGTTTTATTGCTCAAAAGATAATGAGGATAAATAGCCATGTGCCTTGGCCTGTTAGTTGGACATCGGAGATAAAGGGACATGAAAAGATTGTAAGGGGTACGGAAACACCTGGCTCAGCATTGGGATGCTACATAGATGGTCGTAATGGCATTGTGTTGGAGGAGAATGTCTGGATTGGGCCAAAGGTTTCGATTATCAGCATGAATCATGATTTGCTAAATTACAATCAATACAAGAGCGAAGAACCAATATGCATTGGTCGCGATTCGCTGCTTGCCACAGGTTGTATTATTCTTCCAGGGGTTGTAATTGGCCCTCATACTGTCGTTGGGGCAGGAGCAGTTGTTACTAAATCTTTTCCTGAAGGGAATCAAATTCTTGCTGGGAATCCAGCGGGAGTGATAAAAAAAATAGCCAGTTATGCCACATTTACAAGCAAATAAGACATTTTAAAACTTTTTGGTAGGCAGTTTGATAAATATATTCGAATTTTATTATCTTTGCAGCCTCTAAATGGTGGGGGTAGCTCAGCTGGTTAGAGCATCAGATTGTGGTTCTGAGGGTCGTGGGTTCGAGCCCCATTCTCCACCCAAACCTCGACGAAAGTCGGGGTTTTTTTTATTTTAACCAAAAGGTCTTCTCAATCATTTTTTTTATTGATGTAAATCAATGAAAAAATAGTTGTATTATGACATTTATTTTCATAATTTGTCTATTGAAAGTAAACAGACAATGAAGAAGACAAAAACATTAGTAGATCGTATTTGCAGCAGTTATATGATGCATAATCCCTACTTTTTTTATAGGGAAGTGATCTTTTTTAACCTTGAAGAACCAATTAGACCTAATCCAGAGTTTCTTTCATTTTATGACATGTTTGTCCGTCAGGTTGATATAAAACTTCTTGAGGAGCAATCGGAAGAAGATCTGAGAAGGACTAAAGCCTGCTTTTTTTTTAAAAGTTAAATTATACAGCCCAACATCAGTCGAAAAGGTAACCTTTTTTGGTTACCTTTGTTGTTATATGGTACTGATGTTTTTAAGTTGAGGTTTCCCAATCGCATAATATTAAACTTGAAGGACAAATGAAAAAAATTCTAACCCTTATAGTCATCGCTCTAGCTGCACAAAACCTATATTCACAGAATAGCGATACTAGTAAAACAGCATTATTAATCATTGATGTTCAAGATTTCTATTTTCCTGGAGGCGATATGGAATTAGTTAACCCACAGGCTGCTGCCGATAATGCGGCATTGCTTCTTGCATCATTCCGTCAAAAGGGAATGCCTATTATTCATATTAAGCATGCTGCAGATGCACGAACCGATATACAATCTACGGTTAAACCTATAGAGGGAGAGAAAATTTTCACTAAAAGTGAGATAAGTTCCTTTAATGGTACAGGGTTAAACGATTATTTAAAAAGTATTGGTGTGAAAAACCTTGTTATATGTGGCATGCAAACCCACATGTGCGTTGAGGGTGCTGTAAGAGCAGGGTATGATTTAGGTTATAAAATTACACTGGTTCATGATGCCTGTGCAACCCGCGATTTGAGATGGGGTGATGAGGTTATTCCAGCAAAGATGGTGCATCTTTCAACTTTATCTACACTAAGAAGTTACGCTAAGATTGTAAGCACCAATGAGTTTCTAGCTGGAAAATAGTTTTAGAAGGTAAAGGGTTTTATTGCTTAAGTCTTCTAATATTCTTTTACTCCATTAACAAGGAGCGGTAGGAAATTATTTTTTAATTAACGTCAGTTTGAAATAAGGAGTTATATTGAAGAGTTAAGAGTTTAAGATATTACACATTTTTGATTTTGCATTTATGCAAAATCAAAAAAAATCTCTGTATCCTCTGTGTTTCTTAGTGCCAATAAATATTATTATGGCATGTTTGTATCTTATTAAAACGACCATTTTTGTTAGACACAGAACTTAAAATCTCTGTGTTAAAACTATATTGACCACAGGTTAATTACTACTCCTATTCTCAAAACTATTCATTATTTCTCTTAAATCATTAATATAATTTTTAACCGCATTAGGTTCATTGTAATATTCAAATGTTACTTTGTGCATTTCTCCATTTGCTAGTTCTATTTCAATCCACTCTGCACCACCATCGGCACAATCGGGACAACCAATGGTGGTTGGAAGTGCTGAAAATGAAGCAATATCAAGTTTTCCTTTAATAAGATCCCAACTATTTTCTTCTAAAATATCTGTAAAGGTAATAGGCTCTATTGTTTCTGTCCATCCATAGCGTTTATATGAAACAGAACCAGATTTCAAAGTCAAATCCTTTTTGCAATATCCAATGCACTCACCAAACGAGGTGCCATATTTGACTTGAACTAATCCACTACTATTCTCATTTTTTGAGCAGCATGTTAAAAGGCTCAGGATGAAAATGAAAAAGAGGATAGTCCTTGTTTTTATTATACTTTGCATAGAATTGTTTTTCTATAAGATATTTTTATATGATAAAAGGTTGCGTTGTAGATGCTCGAATCCAAAGTATCAAAAGAAAGTACAAATACGTAACAACCTAGCAAGTATTGGTATAACGGTTATTTTTTGGCTTTCACAAAATATCCATTATCAAAATAATAACCTACCTCTTTGAAACCAGCCAGTTTCAGAGCATCTTGAATTTGCTCAATTGTATATTTGTTGAAAATATCATCTTCGGCAAATGTAACTTTTGATAAATCTTCTTTACTATCCATATAAATGTAAAACAGTCCATCATTCTTGAGAAGTGAATTGGCCTTTTCAAATGGCTTTTGGAGATTATCCCAAAAGTAAACAACGTTTAGACAGAACACTTTATCAAAATTCCTAGCATCAATTTCGGTTTCAAGAAAATCACCAAACATTAGGTTCACCCTATTACTATTAACAAATTGCTTGTTCCGTTTTGTTGCCCTTAAGTACATCAATTCAGAGAAATCTATTCCATAAACCTGACATGATTCATACTCCTTCGATATCAAATTAATCCCTAGTCCCGGACCATATCCAATCTCAAATAATTTATCATTTGGTTGTATTTTAAGATCGTTAATCAAGACTTCATAACGATTTCTATTCCACTTAATCAACATTGCTGACACAATTTTTCCGAAAAAACCCGATGGTTTTCTTAATTGCAATCCGAGACTTCTAAGCATAACTTGTATGTTTATTCTATTTTTTCAGACCAATAAACCTTCTAAAATACCCGCATTCGCTGATAATTTCCTGATAGTACTTTGTTTTTGAATAGGTGTCACGTAGTTGCTTAAAATAGACTCCGCTTCGTATAGATGCTCGATAGGTAAATTCATCAGATGAATAATATTGGTTTTGCTCACATTTGGCAGCCATAAAGCAGCATTTTGCCTTAAATTCTTTATCGGTTGATGCTTCCATTGCTTTGTTGTAGTACTCCAAGGCTTTTGCACAATCGAAGTATGGTTTATATCTAGGTGATTTTTGCTCGTCACGATAAATATATCCTACCGACAAACCTAGTATTGGTGATGAGAAAACATCGTGGGCATTACCATAATATGTCATATTGTATAAACCATTTGCCAGTAAAAAGTAGTATTGGGCTGCATTTTTAGGATCTGAAATCGCCTTGTTTTGTAGTTCTAGCAATCGTTGTACAAAAGTGTACTGCGAGAACACCTCGTTATTTTCCAAACGGAAATCACAATCGTGGCAATCGTTGATATGAATTATAAATGGATCGGCTTGCAAACCACCATTCCCGGAATTTGGACAAGCGTCAATCATATCAAGTGCCTCTTGAAACTTGTATTGATAAATCAAGCGAATTGCTTTGTAGGTAAATAGCGTAGCTCTTGAGTAAGGATGCAAACCGATGATGAACTTCTCAAAATCTGTTTTGTTGGGTTTGTCAATTAATACAATCAGCGAATTTATGTTTTCCTGATTATCGTAAAAAAGTTTATTTTGGTTATAATCCAAACATTGCGCTTTTACTGAATCGCCCCAGTTGCGGTATTTCTCACTTAGGCGACTCAATGCCCAGCTATTAATACACCCACTGCGTAGCGAAGGGTTATGACTCTCTTTTCCAAGCCAGATTAGCTCTTTAGCTAATTCACCCTCTGTTTTAGTTTCTGGTTTTGTGTATTGTTCAATTCTACTCATTATTCGGAAAGCACGAATTTGTTCGTTGACAAGCTCATCGCCTTTTGAGGTGGATTCTGCCTTTGACAGATATTTTTCGGACTGTTTATAACTTCCCTGTGCTAGATTCAGATAACCTGCCACCAAATTCCACAGATATGGTTTATTGGAATTGCCCTCATTAGCTACTTTCTGAGAGAAATTAAGCAGATCGATATCTACCTTTTTTGTGCGCAAAGCATAGCCCGAATCGGGTTTGCTCCAATAGTCTTGATTTTTAATGAAATACTCCTCGTTAATATTTACGGCACGCACCAGAAGCAAATCAAGTAGATTCGATTTTGGATTAAGTTTATAAATCTCCTGCATTGCACGCAATGGGTCAACATAAATACCCAGCAGATGCCATAGAACCTCCTTTTCGTGAGTGTTTTGTGCCAATGCCAGTGAACCTTCCCAATCGGACTCTTCTTGCGGGTGAAAACTCATGAAACTTATTTTCTTCATCACCTCGCACTGGTCGAATATAATGGAATACAGGTAATTGGCTTGACTGAAATTTTTTAACTTATAGTTTGAGGCTGCCACGTATCCCATTGCACGGTAAACAATGGTATTTTTTGATGTGAAAAGATTTAAATTCTGATTATAAAAATTGATACAATCCTCGTACAAACCTGCCTGATAAAGCAGTCGTGTATTCTGGAAAGCGTAACGTTCTTTAATAAAAGGAGATTTGGTAACGGTCATTGACTTTTTCCCACCAACCAAAAGTTTTTCCATTGTTGCCTTATCATTTCGAGGGTCAATTGTGTTTTCATCTGTCCACCATCCGGGAGCATAAGTAGTAAAGGGTTCGCAGCGTTTTGCAAAACCAAGGTAGAAAAGAAATTCTTTGGATAATGCTTTATCATCGAATGCTAGAAGTGAATTGCTTTTCAGTTCACTTTTTATGGGAAATGTATTGTTTCTCAGAAAGAATATGCAAGTATCAATTTCACCAATTCTTGATTTGTAGACTATTGAATTCAAATCCTTGGCTTTGACTTTATCAGCAAAAAAGGTTTTCCACTCTTCAATATTGGTTGAATCCATTATATGCACTGCATCCCGGTAATAATCGCTACTATAGAAGTTTTGCACGGATCTGTAAAAAGGTTTCGATTCGGGAGTATTGCTGGTTTCGGGCGCAAAAAAGGAGTTGTAGAAATCGCTAAAATCTTCTCCACCAGTACAAGCCAGTACAATTCCAGTGGTTACTAGAAGAGCAGCACTAATGGTAAGTGCCAAAAATTTTTTCGAAATCTTGCTTTTCATAGTGAGATATTATTAATGAGTCGAGATGAAAAATGGCTACAGATCCTACATGTTTAGACAGTTTGCTTTTGAGTTGTTGAGCAGCTGTATTGCATTGTGATGGTGTGATTTCTTCAACTTTTACCACATCGTTTTTCATAAAGTAAAAACCTCGGAAAAAGAACGATTTAGAAGAGGTAAAGGTTGAAGAATTGAACCGTGTAAAATTAGCGTTATTTTCAAAATCCGATGAATTCATGCTGTTTAAAAGCTCAATTACCTTGCCATTGCGAACATGAATGCCCCACGAAAAGGCTGGCAAGGCTACATTGAGGGGTAGGGGATAGTCTGGCAGATAATCAATGTATTTGGCTGCATCCATGGTATTAAAAACAGAATTTGGTGAGGCATCAGGGATTATTTTGCCCATGTTGTAGTACATCAACATACCCCTATCTACGGGCGGTATGCCAGTAATATTTTTATATTTTACCTGATGTAGGCGAATAGTTGCCGAAAGTGTTTTTCCTTGTTCGTGCAGTTTCGTTCTGAGAACATCAAGTAATGCGAAGTAATTGCTATGAGTATTATCACTCCAGTCACAATCCATTTGAAGTTCGCAAAATGCGATATTTTTGCTTGATGCTATATTTTGAACCTGCGTTAGGATTTTTATAGCCAAATCGGTAATGTCTTGATATTTTGATTTTTGCAGCGTTTTATTTACGATGTATACAACGGGTACAACTTCGTAGCGTGGCAATACATCATCAACAAAACGAATTTTTGCAATTGGTACTGCTTTTCCCGATGGTTCGTCCAAATCAACATCAAAAAAGCGGATGTAGAGTTTCGAGATGTTTAGCTCTTCCAAGCATTTCCTTTCCGATTGGGAAAGATGGTAAACCGATTTCCAGTAATAGAATGATCGATGCGTTTCATGCTTACAAGCATTGGTAAGCAGTATGGTAATGAATGTAATGGTGATTTTTAAGCGGTATCGGTTCATCCTTTAATTAATCGGTAAAAATAAAGATGCAATTTTATTTTAAGGATGTTCAATGATTCCTAGCCCTAGTTGTTTGCTCAATTTTTCAATTTCGATTTTGGCAGAATCAAGTGTTTCTGATTTTTTTACAGGCATTATCTGTTTGTTGGCTGAATCGTAAAGGATTATTCTAAAATCTTGATTAGATATATCAAGGGATCTACTGCCCTGACTATATGTTCTCCATGTTTTATTCGATTTCTTGATTCCAATTTTCATATCTGTTGAAATTTCTAACCATTTCCCAACGCTGATTATTCCAAACAGGTTATTTGAGAACTTAATCCGTTTTTTATCAAAATCAATAAGCGTACTTGTTGAACTAAACCCAACAAATGCACCAAGGATAATTAAGAATAGTCCAGATAGGGAAAAAAATACCAGTATTATTCCTGTTACAAATATTGTTATTCCTGCCACCATTCCAATTGGACCGAATGATTTGTCGAGTTTGTTGTTTGTTGTCATTTTTTTTATTTTAGTTATATAGTTCATAGTTAGTGCTTCTTCCTCCTGATGGTTCCTTACGAAGTATACTTTTGCTCATTAAATCCTGAATATCCCTAAGTGCGGTATCCTGAGAACATTTTGAAATCTTCGCCCATTTTGATGTTGTTAGTTTACCATCAAAACCTTCCAGTAAATGATTAATTATCAGTTGTTGGCGTTCGTTAAATATTGTTGTTGCATGTTGTTTCCAAAACTGCGCCTTCCCGAGCACTTTGGCAAGTATAGTATCCGATGAATTCAGTGCATTCAGCAGACAATTTAGGAACCAATAAAGCCAATCGGTAACATTCAAATTACCTTTTTGTGTGCTTTCTAGGATATTATAATAACTTTTTCTCTCAATTCTGATTTGAGCCGACATGCTGTAAAAACGCTGATGACTTTCGTCTGCTCTTGCCAGTAGCATATCGGTTAAGGCACGTGCAATTCTTCCATCCCCATCGTCAAATGGGTGAATTGTAACAAACCACAAATGTCCTAATCCAGCTTTAATTACTGGTTCGAGATGCTCATTTGCATTAAACCAGTTGATAAAAGCATCCATCTCTTTTGCAACGATTGATGAATCAGGAGCTTGAAAATGAACCTTTTCTTTCCCCATTGCTCCAGATACAACCTGCATAGGCCCAGTTGAATCATTACGCCAATTGCCAACAGTTATTTTATGCAAACTGCTTCTTCCCGCTGGAAATAGAGCCGAATGCCAACCAAATAATCTATCGTCGGATAGGGGAGAGTTAAAATTACGTGTTGCATCCATCATTAAATCGACCATCCCATCAACATTTCTATCGGATACTACCAACCCTGCAATATCCATCCCTAAATGCTTGGCAACTGATGAACGAACTTGTTCTGGGTTTAAAAACTCCCCCTCGATTTCGGTTGACTTAAGTACATCTAAAGTCATTGTTTCCAAAATGGCTTCATTCCTTAAATCAAAACCTAGGTTTTCCATTTTACCTATCACTTTTCCCTGTAAATTTCTTACCTTACTTAGGGTTGATAGTAAAACATCATTATTCCATGTAAAATTGGGCCAATCCTTAAGTTGATGTATATACATGATTATTCTCCGCAAAATATGCGGTAAATATAAACCTTATTCTCCGCATCACAAAATATTTTCCGCAAATTTTGCGGATTAAATGAGGATTATTCTCCGCAAGGTGAACTTTGGTTTAATAATTTATAATGGTTGACCATAAGGAATATTGATGCATCTTGGTTGTGCTTGTATTTTTCTTAAATAAATTATGAAGGCTTTTTGTCTATCGGCTTTCTAGATAATGAGCGGGCGTTAGTTTTTTAAATTCTTTATATAACCTTCAACTCCATCGTAAAACATATTTATTTCTCTTTTACCAAAAAATGATTTAAATCGATATTCAGCAGATAAATTATCTTTATTGTCTTTAGGTTTATCAGTAGAATGTAATACTACATCAATTTTAGCATTATGCCTAACATTTCTTGCTAACAATTGCCTTAACTCAAAATCTGCCATTGGGAAAGAATAACCCATGAAAATTATTTTTGAAGCTTCCGAAAGTTCAATACCAGCATTTTGCCAAATTAATTTTAACTGGACATTATTTAAATCCTTTAGAAATGTTGGCATTATCAATTGACTACCTAATAATGCGCCACCATCACTAGTATGTTCATTGCTGAAATTTCGTTCACATATTCTACAAATAGGTTTATTTACATATTCGTCAATTGCTATTTTTTCAAAAAATGTTACGAATAATCTTTGGCAACGTTTACAATGTAACCAGTTCATTGAACCATGTAATTTAAGCAATTTTATATTATATAATCCCATGCCTAAAGCAAGTAAGCCAGGTATTACTTGTTCGTTTCTGTCATATGGAGTTGTATAACAACAATAGTCAACTATGCCTTCGGAGTTTTCTATTTTACGTTTAAAGGAATTATCAATTAAAATATCCCAGTTAGTTGATATTAATGCGAAAGGATCATTTTTTTTATGTGATTTTCTCAAGGTTATTAGATAGTCAGTGAAATTTTCAATATGTCCACCTTTTGTTCGAGTAAAATGAAGTTTATTATTCAACATCATAATGATTAGACCATTAATTTTTTGCCTTAGATCAATCAAATCTTTAGGAGAAATATTTCTAAACGCCAGATTATCAATAATACATCTGTCTATTGGTGTATATATATCTTCAAGACTTATTTTCCCAAAGTTATTTTCATCCATAAACATTGTATCTAAAAGGAAATTTTTAAAATCATTTCTATATTGTATAAATATTTGTCGATAATCAGAAGGTAGTTTATCATTTTTAATCTTGAATATTTCATCTATGAGTTCAGATTGCAATGGAGCATTTGCGCTTTTAGAAAAACCTGCTCCTAGGATATAGATTGTTTTATTCATCTTGATGTAATCTTTTGTAGTTATAATACTTTGCCAAATTGCCTTTTAATGCCTGCTAACAAATTATTTTTTCATACAACACTCCCATTCTGAAAGAATGTATATGAGTTCTTGATATTTCACCTACTAAGTTACCAATTAATTTCATCCTTCCAGTCCAAAAACCTAAACAAAAAAATGAAATATAGTTGACTGTAAGTAATAAAGTTAATTTTTAGAAATTTCGTAAATCTTATACCAATAGAAAAAGGCTTCGGGGTTTGATTTTTTTAATCGATTCAATTTTGAATTCAGGGATTCACCTATAATCCAATCTTTCATTTGTAATGGATTACCATATTTTTCAATGGTTTTGGCATCGTTCTTTATTAAAGTGGCAAGATAAGCTGCTTTTGAGGCATGCGTTATGGCTTTTTCCAAATGGTAACTTTCGGAAAATACAAACCGTGTAACTCTTTGAATACCCTGTTGTAATTGGTTGAGGTCGCCTTTGCCGTCTACTCCTCTTGTTACTATGCATAGAGCAGTCTGAAAAATATCCTCCAGTACATCCTGTTCCAAAATGGTATTGTTTGCCCTATAATCAAGTTCGGTTGATGCAAATTTTTTAAATGTTGCTTTAATTGTTTCAATATCATTAACACTATCAAATAGGTTGCCAATATCGTATAGCTGTTTAATAATCTCCATACTCATGCTATCCCCGTTTTTGAAGTAGGGAATTCCTGTGGTATTCGGTGCAAAAGCAGTTAGCTTATCTCCTGTAATATCATCCAAACTAGGCGATTTAACGGTTAAGGGAGTGCCAACCTCAGGTGCAAATAGTGATTGAATATTAATTTGAACAATGTTTTGATAATGTATATCCTCAAACAGGATATCGAGCAGAACAAATTCTTCGTCTTTACTGGTCTTATGTAAGGGGTTGTAAAAGAATTTATAGTGGGTTTTATCAATCTTCGAATTTGCATTTCGGTGATGCAACTCTTTTCTTAAGAAACCTTGTTCGGTTGCAAGTATATCCAGCAACTTATCCAAGTTGTTAGGTTTCTCAGGTATTATGATATCAATATCTATAGATAATCTTTTGTATGAATTAAAATGAAGCATTAACGCTGTACCACCCTTAAATACAAACGACAGTTCTTGTTTTACAAGCCCTTCTAATAGCAAAAGGGCACGAATTACCTTTTCAACCAGTATTTTATCGGCATTACGATTTGCTTTTGAAACCTTGTTTATCCAGTCAATCGTTAAATTTTCTTTGTCAATCATATTCTATATATTGGCAGCAAATCGGTTTTGCTGCCGTAAATTTGTTGTTAAGTATTCTATTAAACTGTCTTTTTTTCTTCTTCTGTCGGCATAACGTAGCATACGGTTTTCATTTACGGCGTATTTACTCATTGCCTCCTGAAAAATATTCCTCATCTCTGAACCCTGTTGAGCAGCAAAGATTGTATCATCACAAAAAATGTCGACCAACATTTTCTCAATGGTGGGGGTATTGATACGATCTATTATCTGTACGGGGGCTTCGGAAACCAGTGATTTTACAATTAAAGTTTCTTTCTCATTAGGTAAGTATTTTTCAATAATATCCTTAGTGGGTTCAATGAATACAGAGTATTTATTCTCCTTTAAATAAAAGAAAACGGATTGAGTTGCTTCTTTTTCAACTTCAATAAGTATATAGAAGCGTCCAGGTTGATGAATCATAAATTCATTGAAGGAGGATGTACTCCAAATACATATCTTTAAATATGGAAATTCCTTCTTGAGTTTAGAGTGAATTGATTTTATTTTGGTTGAAATTGTTGGGATATATTTTTTACCCGTACCTATCGCAAATTTTCCTCTTCCAATTCTTTTTAAAATCCCGGTTTGAACTAAATTATAAACCCTCCAATTTGTGGTTGTAGTTTTAATTTGAGGTTCAATTTTTTCGTAAAATACGCTAATATCAGATGTTTCAAAGACTTTCTCATCTTTGAAATAATCTTTAAGTTGGTCAATATATAATTTATTGATTGCGATATTGAAATTAGTTTGGGAACAAATATAATAAAAAACTATATATCGGCACTAAAAATAAATTGCTGCCGATATATAGTTAAGAAAAAAGATGTTACTCCTCAAAATATTTAGCACTATAGTTTCCCCATCCGTTAAACTTGGTTAAAAACTGTTAAGTAGTTTTTAATGCTATTGATTGTTGGCTAATACTGTTTTTATTTTGCTATTCGTAAAGTATATCTAGTTAATGAAGTTTGTTTTGAAGTTGTTTTTTTGAAAAAATTAATGGCTATGGAAACAAAAAAATCTTTTCGGGCAATCTTGGCTCTGATAATAGTTATTGCAGGATTTTGCTGCTTTGCACAGCAAATAAATGCTCAAGAGGTTACAAAAAAACCCAACAAACCCGATGTAAAAATTAAGGTCAACAAGCAGTTTGACGATAAGGGTAATGTTACCCGCTACGATTCAACCTATTCCTACTCATGGTCGGGCAATGGACAGATGCCCACGGATGTAGATTCGATACTAAGAGGGTTTAATAAAAACTTCTTTTTTAGGAGCAATTCCGATTCATTGTTCAACGGTATGGGGTTTGGCTGGCCAATGGAGGATGATCCCTTTTTCAACCATCCATTTTCACATGACTTTAATAAGCAATTCGAAGAGTTTTTTAGGGGTGGTAATATGTTCCCATCCGATTCTTCCTCTGGGAATAACCCGAACGATCTTCTTCGTAAGGATTATAGGGAGATCTTAAAACAGCAGCAGCAAAGAATGGAGCAATTCTTTAGGCAACTTCACCAAAATCGGCAGCCATTGATCCCTGCACCCGATGACACAATTCCTCAGAAGCAATTGCCAAAAGAGAAGGTTAAGCCTGAAAATCAAAATAGTAATCGCATTAAAAAAACCGAAAAGATAATTACCGTATAGGAACACCCTAAAAATCTACAATCAAAATACAAACCCAATTTTCTATGGATATTAAAATTGAAAATCTAACCAAAAAGTATGGTTACCAGAAAGCCGTTGACAATATCTCGTTCAACGTAAAGACGGGCGAAATCGTCGGTTTTCTTGGCCCAAACGGTGCCGGGAAAACCACCACCATGAAAATTATCACCAACTACCTGAATTGCGAGGAGGGTGAGATAACAATTGGTGGAAAATCGATTAAGACCAATGCTGAGGAGATCAAGAAACACATTGGTTACCTGCCCGAAAGCAACCCGCTGTATAACGATATGCCAGTTATCGATTATCTCGAATTCTGCGCAGCACTACAAGGGATTGAGGATAAATTCATCCCCGGACGTGTAAGGGAGATGGTAAAAGTTTGCGGGTTGAACGCCGAAAAGCACAAAAAAATTGGCGAACTCAGCAAGGGGTATCGTCAGAGGGTGGGATTGGCGCAAGCTATGATTCACGATCCCGAAATCCTAATCCTCGATGAGCCTACAACGGGTCTTGACCCAAACCAGATTGTTGAAATCCGTCGGTTGATCCGTGAGCTGGGAAAGGAGAAAACGGTTATCCTAAGCACCCATATCCTCTCGGAGGTTGAGGCTACATGCGATAGGATTTTGATTATTAACAACGGTGCAATTGTTGCCGATGGAACAGCCGAATCGCTACGTAAAAAGGCCAAGGGCAATGAGGTGCTTTCTGTTCGAATTGAGGATGGAGATGCCGATGCTATCTACAAAACCCTAAAGGCAATATCAACTATTGATTCTGTTGATTTTACCGATCGATCCAAAAATCGATTTGAAATTCAGAGCAGCGTGGGTAGTTCCTCGAAAAGAGAGATCTTCAATGTATGCGTTAAGAATGGTTGGGTTCTCACCGAAATGACCCCATCCGAAACCAAACTTGAGGATATTTTCAGGGAACTAACTCTTAACTAATAATGTGTTTTTATAAAAAATGATTAACGAATAATGATTAACGAATAATGATTAACGAATAATGATTAACGAATAATGATTAACGAATATTGATTTATGAAGATGTAAAAAACAATAAAGTTCGCTTTAAGGATTCTATAAACTTCAAAAATCTGAAATCGTTATTCCTTGTTCTTAAATCAATTATAAATTTAAATAGAAGTAAATAAAATGAAATCTATTCTAATAATCACACTACGAGAATTAAATTCATTCTTCGATTCGCTGATTGCCTACATAATTCTGGCTCTTTTACTGGGCTTTACTGGATTCCTAACTTGGATTAGAGGATTTGGTAATTCGGATGTATTTATGCTAAATCAAGCAACCCTTGCTCAATTTATTGGGGTTGCATACTGGACACTCTTTTTTATTATCCCTGCATTAACTATGCGACTAATTGCTGAGGAGAAAAAAACGGGTACAATAGAACTCCTTCTGACCAAAGCAATTTCGGACAGACAGGTTGTTATTGGCAAATTTTTATCAACGTTACTTCTGATTTGTATTGCATTGCTGCTTACACTGCCATACGTTATTACAATCGCTTCTATTGGAAATTTGGATTTAGGCGAAGTAATTTGTGGGTATCTAGGGCTGATCCTGATGAGCGCAACCTATATCAGCATTGGTCTTTACGCTAGCAGTATTACAAGTAATCAGATTGTTGCTTTTCTGGCAACTCTCTTTATCGGTCTCTTCTTCCACATCATCTTTGACCTTTTGAAAGGTGCTGCAACAGGCTTTATTGGCGATTTCTTTAGTATGCTCAGCCTTTCCACCCATTTCGAGAGTATCGCACGAGGTGTGGTCGATAGCAAGGATATCATCTACTTCCTATCCATTATCATCCTTGGGCTATTCCTAACCGAGGTGTCGCTATCGAAACGAAAAATTTCAGGATAAGACCGAATAATCAATCTATAATCATGGAGAAAATGAAAAATAAACTATATATCACCACACTATTGGTAGTAGCGATAGTGCTGATAGTAAATCTGATATCGCAAGATTTTTTTGTCCGACTCGATTTTACCCAAAATGGACAGTACACTTTGAGCAAAGCAACAAAGGATATTCTAAGGAATCTTCCAGAACCAGTAACGGTTAAGGCCTACTATTCCGAAAATCTTCCACCCGATGTGGCACGAGGAAAAAAGGATATCAAGGAGATTCTGATTGAGTACAATAATATATCGAAGGGTAACCTTGTTTACGAATTTATCAACCCAAATAAAGATGAAAACTCCGAGCGTGATGCTACACAGGCTGGTGTTCGCCCAGTGATGATAAACGTTAGGGAGAAGGATCAGGTAAAGCAGCAGAAAGCCTACATGGGCGTTGTTGTATCAATTGGCGAAAGGAAAGAGGTTGTTCCATTTATTCAACCTGGAAGCGCAATTGAATATACCCTTACAACTGCCATTAAAAAGGTTTCTATTGCTGATAAACCAACAGTCGGTCTTTTGCAGGGACATGGAGAACCTGGAGTTGGGGATATCACCCAAGCATATAACGAGCTATCCATTTTGTATCATGTTGAGCCATTGACTCTAACCGATACAACCAAAATCCCCGATAGATTTAAAACCATTATCGTTATGCGTCCCGAGGATAGCATTTCACCACGACATCTTGCTCAACTCGATAACTTCATAGCAAAAGGCGGCAAAATGGCTGTTGCCATTAGTAGGGTAAAAGCCGATTTGCAGAATGGCAATGGATTGGTTAAAAATACTGGGCTTGAATCGTGGTTGAAAAATAAAGGAATTGTTGTTGACGATAATGTTGTAGTTGATGCCCATTGCGCTTCGGTTCAGGTGCAGCAACAGCAGGGTACTTTTAGTTTTGTAACAAGTATGCAATTTCCATACATTCCAATTGTATCGAAATTTGCCAAACATCCGATAAGTAGTGGTCTCGAAAATGTTGTAATGCAATTCCCCAGTACCATAACTTATACAGGCGATTCAAACATAAATTACACTCCAATAGCTTTTTCGTCGGATAAATCGGGAACTGAAAAGGCACCTATTTATTTCAACATCCAACGCCAATGGACACAGACCGATTTTCCAAAGAAGGGTGTTGTTCTAGGAGCAATTTTCGAAGGGAAACTGTCTGGTAACTCCAACTCAAAGATGGTTGTAATTGGTAGTGGCGATTTTGCCATAAATGGATCAGGTGAAAGGCGGCAGCAACTCCAACCCGATAATGTAAACCTTTTGGTTAACAGCGTGGATTGGCTTTCCGATGATACTGGATTAATTGGCCTGAGAACAAAGGGAATATCATCACGCCCTCTCGATGAGAAATCGGATGCAACCAAAGCCATTCTAAAATGGCTAAACTTCCTACTGCCAATTTTGCTGATATTGGGCTATGGCTTTGTTAGATCGCAGGTAAACAGGAATAAACGTATTAAACGCATGGAGGAAAGTTATGTCTAAAAAATTTAACAATAAGTATTTGCTAATTGCCTTTGCAGCGCTGATACTACTATTCGTTTTTGTAAAGTTTTACAGATCGGTAAAAACGGAAAGCACCCTTAAAACCGATATCGTTAAAATTGATACCGTTAAGATTAGCAAAATTCTTCTCTACCCATTGTCCGAAAAGGGGATGGAGATAGTATTCTCCAAGGAGGGAAAAGAGTGGAAAGCAAGTAATGGTAAGATTACTACCGAAACCCAGAAGAATACTTTAGGGAATTTATTATATCAGCTTATTGATATTAAGCCAAAACGATTGGCTTCGCGATCAAAGGATAAATGGGCTGAATATCAGGTAACTGATACCAGTGCAATACGGGTAAAGGTTTTTGAAGGAGAGAAAGAGGTACTCAACTTATATATCGGAAAATTCACCTACCAGCAGGTTAGTGATCCTTCTGGCAGTGGGAGAAATGGTGTGGTTGGAACATCTTATGTAAGGCTTGCCGATGAGAAAGAGGTTTATGCCGTTGATGGATTTTTATCATTCGGTTTTAACCAACCCTTTAATAGTTGGCGTAACCAATCCTTTGTTCACTTTAACAAATCGGATATAACCAAGATAACTTTCAGATATCCGGGCGATAGCAGCTTTGTTGCAGAGTTAAAGGCTAAGAAATGGACGGTTAACAATCAACCAGTTGATTCCATAAAACTCAATAATTACCTAGCGATGCTGGGAAACAAGACTGCATCTACCTTTGATGATAATTATACTCCAGTAGGAAATTCACAATTTCAGATAACCATTGAGGGCAACAACATGAGCAATATTACGGTTGATGGGTTTGCCAAGGATAATAGTAATTTCGTTATCAACTCATCGCTAAACCCAAAATCGTGGTTTACATCGGATACGAAAGGGTTATTTAAGGAGGTTTTTGTAGGTATGAAGGGATTTATGCCGGGTAAGAAAAAGCAGAAGTAATCAGTTTTTAAAGGCAAAAAGATTTAACGCAAAGTACGCAAAGTACGCCAAGTTTTCGCTAAGTTCGCAAAGGATGTTATTCATTAAATAAAATCTTTGCGATCTTAGCGTTTTCCCTTTGTGCACTTTGCGTTAAATCTTTATATAAATCGAAGATTAAACTTTAAACTCAAACGACCCGTTATACGCACCTTTTGATATAACATTTACATCATATTCCTTTACAGGTGCAACGTTTTCCCAAGCTCTTTTATAAACAAATTTTAGATTGGCTGTCCTCCCATCCGCTATTCCTTTAAAAACAAAGCTTTTTTCCATTGCCGCACCCGGCATTGGAGATGCAACTACAACCTCAAAAGCCAATTCCAGAACACTTTCGTACCCCGATTTTAGTATCCACTGATATCCAGTTGAGGGGACTCCTTTTGTAGTTACCACCAAAATGTTATTAATGGTAAGTTCAATATTTGCTACATTCTTAGCACTATTCTGGTCTGAAGATTCATAACCAAATTGAACTACTTGCTTATTTGGTTCAGCTTTTATTGCGATAACCAATTTATCGTTTGCTTCCTGGTTTAGTTCCATTTTTTTTAATTATTATATTTCGATAGCTTGTTAAAGTTTTATTATTGATTTGTAACAAATTGTTTTTGTGATATTTTGTGTTTTCGTGTTTTGGTGGCAAAGTTTTATAATAGCCACAAAATCACCAAGTCACCAAAATACACCAAAACGATTACCGAACTATTGTTTTTTAAAGATATATATAAATTAAGCATATCCAGTATAATACCCATAAGCAAAGCATAATGATAACTCTACCTCGCTAACAGGATTGCATTTAAATCAAAATAATGGGATTTTAAAGAGGGGTTCTATGGTAGAGACAAACCAAAAAGAGTTTTTAACGCAAAGACCGCCAAGTTTTTGCAAAGTTCGCAAAGGGTAATATTCATTGTATAAACACATTGACTTTTTGCAATTTATAATATTTTGCGGCTAAATTTTTAAAAAATTACCCCCTGCCCCCTAAAATAGGGGGTAAAACAGATTTTCGTGTATGCATTAATTTTCTTTCCACCCATTCACCAAAAAACAACACCAATTCCAATACTCAATTAGCCCTCTTTTCCCATTTAGGAAAAATCAAACAAATTACAAAAATCTGTTAAAGCCCCCTATTTAGGGGGTTGGGGGTTGATTGTAATTAGGAAGAAAAAAATATATCGCAGTTTGCGATAGTTATAAATACCCTTGTGTTTAGGTTCTTTCCAAAATATGGAGATTTAAATAAAATTAAAAAAATCACTCCTATCCGAATGTTAGAAATAGGAGTGATTCTGTAAATGATCTTAAATCAGAATTTATTTAATGCTTGTCTTTAACGTGATATTTTTTTGATTTAAGAACAAGGAATAACGATTTACGATTTCTGATGTTTGCAAAATCAGCTTGTTTCCTGAAATCTTCTAAAATCTCAAATCGTTAATCCTTGTTCGATATTCAATTGGATTTAAGTTTCTGACTTTATGGGCACATTATTTAAATGCCAAATAGATATCCTCGGCCTTTAATATTACTTTCATTGTTTGCTTAAAGTCGGTGTAAATGCTTGCTGGTAAAGTGGCATTATTTACACTTACTTTTCTTATAAGTTTTACCTTGTTTCCGGCTAGTTTTACAATTTCCAGCGAGTATTTTATGTAAGATTTATCGAGTTTAAAGTTTGCTGGGAGATCCATAAAGTTTAAGCCATTAGGTAATTCTAAAGTAACCTCAGTTTCATAGTAATCGCAATCCTCGTATTTCCAGTAAAGAATTGGTTGTGTTCTTTTTTCCTCAAGGAAGGCATTGGTTGTAAAAATATCCTCGAAGAAAACGGGCTTAATTGCCTTAAGGCCTCCAAGTTCAATTATCTTATTCTCAATGGTATAATCACTCGAAATGGTTACAGTTTCGTTTCTGTTATCGAGATTCTCAATGTTATACGAATTTAGCTTAGGTGCTCCAGAATACTCATTACTAATCCTTTTAACTATCTTTTCCTTTATCTCATCGTTTGTTAGGCCAGAATAGTCGTAACGATAGCTTTCAGCCAGATTTCCGAAAGCGGTAAGTTTTGTAGTGGCTTTTAATTGATCATCCTCAATTTTAACGTTAATTTCCCGTTTATACTTGCTCTTATCAATAGAGGTATTAGGAATATGTATCAGCGAGTTACCCACGGTATCCGTTTCGGAGTTAGGTATTATTAAGGCCTGAGAGTTTTGCAATTTTGTTGGTACATAGCCAAATGGCAGATAGTTGTCGGTTAGCTCTTGGAATAAGGTTTTTCCATCGATATCAATTTTAACAATACAATGATTGAAATTAATGGATGGAAGTTTTATCGCCTCCTCGCCTTTGTCCCTAGTATTAACAAGCACTAAGTTTGTTTTAATTCCTGCTTTTCGGGCAAGGGTAAAAAACAATGTTGATAAGTCCTTGCAATCACCTAACTGCGTGCTTACTGTAACCATTGGTTTAAGAGGCACGAAACTACTTTGACGGAAATCTACGGAGCTATATCTTATATTGGTACAGATGAATTCGTAGATAGCCTTTGCTTTTTCAAAATTGCTTAGCTCAATCTTATTCTCAAAAATCTTATTGTAGATTTCATTCACGTTATAATCCTCTTTGGCAATAGGCATAACCAAATCGCTGTACCAATGCGAAATGGTTTTCCAATCCTTAACGGTAGAAATACTCAATGTCATACCAACCTCACTTAACGTTGGCATGTATGATTCACTAATACATTTTTTAGGATCAGCAAAACTCCATTCGTAGCATTTGTAATCATCTACTGAATAAGTTTTTGGCTTAGTGTCGATTAAATTGGTTTTTATCTCGAATTTATAGTCTTGAGGTGTAAAAATCTTAAACATCGATTTGCGGGTTGGCACATAATCGTTGAAAACAAAATCGTTCCAAAACTCTTTTCTGAGTTTGCCATAGGTGTATCGTTCAATTCTGTATTCGTAATATATTGCATCGCCAACCTCAAGCGAAGGGAAAACAAGATCGTTGTAGTTTTGCTCAGCTGTAACTTTTTCGCCATTCTTTTTTACTACTTCCGCTTTCTCAATAATCAGATTATCAGTTGATCTATTATACGGAATAGAAGTTTCCTTCCACTTTTCAATACCACTATTGTTAAGCATCCTTATTGATGAGCTAGAATATTCAACTGAAGCACCTTCTGGGAACACAACAAAGCTTTGATTGTAGAAGATATATTCGTAATTATCATCGCTTTTTAGAGGATCTGCCAACGCCTTTTCGATGTCTTTATATGCATCTTCAATTTTAAAATAGGACACAAGCGGTTTCTTACCTTGATATTCCCTTAGCTTTTCACGTGCTTCGAATAAATTAGGGTTATAATTTATTGCCTTTTCAAGATCGGCGATAGCCTCAGCCTTCATCCCCAATGCTTCCTGAAAGAAGGCTTTATCGTGCCAATATGATGGACTATAGGGTATATTCAGTAGTGCTTTCTCAACAATTTCCAATCCTTTCTTAAACTTTTCGTTTTTATAGTAAAATGAAGTTAGATTATTTGTTGATTTAGTTTCTTCGGGGAAAAATTGGTACTGCTTAATCAGCAGCTGTTCAATCTTTGATTTTTTTCCTAAGTTCTCGTATTCCTTTACAAGTAATTCTAGAATCTCATAATTGAAATTCTTAGCAAGGTACGCTTCGAGGAACTTAGCAGCATCATCGGTTGATTTACTTTGCTCTTTTATTAGATAATAACCAACCGTGGTAAAATATTGATTTTCGGGGTAGCTGTTTAGTGCATCCCTTAAAACTGAAATAAGCTTTTGATAGTCTTTCTTGGCTGCCAAAACTTTCATTTGACATTGTATGTAATCTTCATTAAATGCTCCCGATAACTCCTTGATTTTATTAAGATGTTCTTCGGCTTCAACGTAATTACCTTTATTGTAGGAGATATTATAATCATAAACAGCAAAGAAATAGAGGTTCGGATCAATCTTTCTTAATCGTTCTATTTGCTTCAACAGCTCAGTTCTATTATCAATTTTATTGTAGTTTAATATCAGCTCATAGTTGGTAAGAATATTATTGGGATAAATCTTTAACGCTTTATTGAGAACATCAATAGCTTTATTTACATCACTTCTGCGGAAATAAGCCTTAGAGAGCAGTATGTAGTTAATTATGTTGTTGGGTTGCTCAGCTATTTTCTTCTTAAAAAATGATTCTGCAAAATGTTCAATCTTTGGATTGGTTACTTCTTCCTTTGCTTTTGGGTATGGCTTATAAATGCTTGAATACGTAAGACCCTTAATTGGTTGATATTTTGAATCAACAACTCTTAAAATATAGTTTGGATATGCAGTATTTTGGGTGTATCCAAGCTGAATTAATATTCTATTGTTGCCCTTTTTAAGTTTTACTTTACTATTATAGATGTCGAGTTCGGTTACAAATTCATCCTCATTTTCAATAACCATATTATCATTAATCCAAAGTTTTAAAGATCCACTGCCTCCCAAGCTAAGGGTAACATCCATGTCCATTGGGCTATTCAAAAATGTTTGAGCGTAAACTATTGCCTGACCTGCAACAACGTGGTTTCCTATTGCAGTCCAAGGATCTTTTTGAAACGCTGCTGACCTAAACCAGCCTATTTTTGAGTTAGTTGCCGAAATAAATGATGCATCGGGTTGTGGTTGATCAATTGGTGGGTACTTTTTATTAAATCCACTCCCTGAGGTATTATCGAATGGGCCTGTCATTTGCCATTCTTTTATGGAACCAACCTCCGACCAAACTTTTTGAGCTTCCT
This sequence comes from Bacteroidales bacterium, assembly GCA_013141385.1. Classification (NCBI taxonomy): domain Bacteria; kingdom Pseudomonadati; phylum Bacteroidota; class Bacteroidia; order Bacteroidales; species Bacteroidales bacterium. The sequence continues at coordinate 45,857 of JABFRB010000036.1, forward strand.
CAAAATTGTTCGAGAAAAGATAATGCGCTCCAATAACGTATTTAGCTGCTGCTTGAATACTTCCCGAGGCTTTTGGCCCTAAAAGCATTTTTTTAATAGTTTCCAATCTACCGGTTTCCTTTTTGCCATAACCACCTGTTAGAGCATCGGTAAACCATAAGGAATAGAGGTAAGGTGAAGGATCGGACAATGATGGGTATGCTTTCTCCATCACTTTATAAATATCTTTTTTATTATCAATTATATTCAAAAGCATTAAAATAAACTGAGCATCTACCTTGGATTCAGGTTTAAGAATTGCTTGATCTATAAGAGTACGAGCCTGTTTTCTATCCCCCGTCTCTAGTGCTTTATAAATATCATCAATTATTGAAGCTTGAATATTTAGGCTTAATAATAGTAGTGAAAAAAGAATCAGTTTCTTCATATAAAAATTGTTAAAATATTTAGGGATTGAAGATATAAATAAATATTGCTTTTTTATTGGGATAATATTTTATTGATAAAAAATTTCTCAAAGATTTAATAATGACACCTAGTGCGATTTGAAAGAATGATTTTTGGATGATTGTTATACAATTATTGATTGGGATTGTGGTGGGATGAGGAAAAGTGCGGGAGGGTAGAAGAGGGTTATAGGCAATTAATTTTTCTTTTTTAGTCTTTTATCATATTTTAAAAACCAATCATATAATTCTTGATTTGGATACACTAACCAATTAATCCAATGCCCTGCTTTAGGCTCAACTGAAAATTTTAAATCCTTGTTTTTCCCTTCTAGTTTCTTTACTATTCTTTCAGTTTCTTCAAATGGAACAACAATGTCAATTTTCCCATGGAAAGCCCATATTGGCATATCAATTAGCCTGTCAATATTAATATCTATATAATCCATTTGACTTGTAAACCCACTCATTGGTGCAATGGCTGCAAATTTATTGGAATACTTTGCTGCAATATACCATGTGCCCGCACCTCCTAAACTGAAACCAGTTAGGTAAACTCTATTGGTGTCAATCCTAAACTTGTCGTTTACTTCTTTATAAAGATTTTCAAACCAATTATCTGTAGACCACCTAATATGTTCGGGGCATTGTGGGGCAATGATAATAAAAGGAAAATCTCTGCCTCTGTATATTTGGTCTGGGATTCCATCGGCATATAATTTGGTTAAATCTGTTCCTCTGCGTGATCCTCCATGCAAATAAATAATAAGAGGCCATTTCTTCAGTGAATCCTTGTTATAATCTTTCGGTGTGTACGATAAATATTGATAATTTACATTCTTTGGATTTTGATTTATACCATGGTAGAACGTTAAATCAAACTGCAAATCCCCTTTTTCTGTCCAATATTTTACTGTACCATTTAGCTGACCATTTAACCAGTTCTCATCCGCCTCCTTTTGTCCACTTTTATACCAACTTAAACATAGCCCATTGCGTAATCCATTTTTATAATTTCCAGTAAATTCAATCTGCCCATTATCATACCATTCCATGTATTTTCCCTCTTTTGTGTTAGAATGGTAATTACATTGATAATCTTCTTTAACATTCTTGTCAAACGAGCTATAGAAAGCATCCATTTGAATTTGTCCATTTTCAAAATAATCCCTTACGTGATATAGTTTGCTATTCCTATTAAACTCAATGATTCGTTTATAAATAATCGTATCATTTTTAGAAACCCCTTGTTTCAAAATAAGAGTATCAATATCTTGAGCTTGTAATAATCCTAAGCTAAATATCAATAATATGATTGTGGTAGTGTGCTTCATTTTAAAAGGTCAAATTGTACGTTGTAAATTCAAGTGGGCATATAAATGTACTGAAAAATATTATTGCTCTATTATTCAAATTTATGAAACTACATTTACCACCCGCTTGAAATTATAGTATATTATTGACATTTATTCATTATAGAGTGCCTGTATTTCTTGTAAATTTAAAACTCTATCATAAATGCGCACTTCATCCAACGATATTTCACTCATACCCCAATCGCAGCTGGTTTGTAAGGCTCCATGAAATGTTAGAGGTTGTGAGTTAGCAATTAAACCCACGCTATCCATAACAGATCCTATTTCAATACCATTTATATAAAACTTTAATTGATTTCCATCATTTAAGGTGCCAACTAAATGATACCAACTATCACATGGGTAAGTTTGTTGTGTATAGACATATTTTTGAGGCGAAAAAGCATCAGATATTGAAAATCCAAAAATATAATTTGAACTGTTACCAGGGTCTGGTTGTGACCACATATAAAAACCTGGACCATAACGATGAAGTCCCCATTTTGCTATTATATAAGTTGGCGACCAGGTACCGGGAGGACAGCTTGGTTTTATCCAAACGGAGATAGTAAAAGTTTCGAGATTTGGGAAACTATCTGCTCTTGCGCCTACTTGATTAGAACAAGCCATGTTTCCATGTAATCCATAATTTGTTTTTCCACTTGTAAAACTACCCGAAGGTCCCATTGTAGCATTATAATTACCCAACTCATCATCAAGATTTCCATCAAATAGATAATGCGCTATTAATCCTTGTGTAGGAAATAAAGTTTTTTCAAGTTCCACAATAAGTGGAATACTATCATACTTTTTCAGTTCACTATTTGTCAATGTGTCAATAAATGTTTGATACCCTTCGCTTTCAATAGTTAGGATGTAGTCAGTGTATCCATCTTTAACGGTAGCAATATTATCAACTATTGAGTCTAGCTCTTGGGTATAACTGTAAATACCACTGGTGATATTCATATTTGCTTGTAACAATTGATCTGTACCAAATTCTGATGCATTAATTAAAAATTGGAAAGTTTCAACTTCTACTAATGGAAATCGAATCAATCCGAAATCTTCAGGCTTAAGTTTTTTAGTGCTTATCACTTCAATATTAACAGATTTGCTTTTCTTTTCTGCTACTTCAAACAATACTGGCAAGGGATCAGAGACATTTTGTGCCATTAATGAACCTTCAAGTGGGCTAGCATAAATAATACTATCCAAAGCATCAATAACATAAAACTCTGTTACTTTATAATTACCAACTGGAAGAGTTATTTTTTTTGTAATTGACGCATCAACCATTTTAAATAAATCCAACTCATATAAAGTATAATCTGTTGGACTTCCATTCTCTTTTTGAACAGTAATAATTACCTTTTCCGCATCATTTAAACTAAAGGTTTGGGAACTCTTAAGTCCGAGAGATTTTATTAAATCATTACCATTAGAGCTAACATTGAAGCTTACTTCAACTTTTTCAAGATTGTCAGGCTCTTTTTGGCATGAGTACCAAATTGTTGAGACGACAATTAGGCAAGTTAATGCTGTAATTGTCAGAGTTTGTTTTTTCATGGTTTTAAGTTATTAAGGTTAGTAAACAACCACCCTCAAAGAGGATGTCTTTAATATTTAGGATAACGCCAAAGGCGTTAGTTAGCCTACAATTAAAAGAACCTCCAAAAACAAAAAACTAAGAAATTTGGCAGCCAATTAAACCGTCACTAGTTACTTAAAAATAACAAACTTATTTACTGAGCTACCATAAAAGGCGGGATTTTTAAGTAACAATAAATTGGATTATGATGATTAAATATTGCCCATAATCATTTATCTGTTCGAATATTCTAAAATACACGCCAAATTTTGGCGTAGTTTATTTTTATATCAAAGATAATCCATTTTATAAACTGTCAAATGAACTTCGGATTCTAAGTTCTTAATATATGTAGATATGCCTCTTGTCGCACAAGCGATTACTATAAATAAAATGATATTATTGAATGGAGCGTTTTGAAATAATCATTTGTAATGCATTCACCTTTTTTGATAAATTTGTATTAATTCTACTTTGACAGATTAGCAAAACACACGAAAAATCAACCTAATTTACCCCTATCCCTAAAGGGTGTAGGTTGATTTTTCTGCTTTCTCCCTTTAGGGCAAGGGGTAAAAAAGCAGGAAAATCAAGTACAAAGTTAATATGGCAAAGTAGAATTAATCAGGATCCTATAAAAAATTAGTATAAAATAAAGCTATGATTAAAAGGATTATCCTAGTATCTATTTGCACTGTGTTTAATCTGGTTTCACTATCGCAGAGCGAGCAAAGCAAACAGATTAATCAACTAAAAGGCATTTTACTATACGCTTTAAAGAACAATAAACCCGATACGGTATCGTCCTTAATATCAAGTAGTGCGGGAAACGATGCTGAGATTATTAAAAATATCTGGAATAAAATATGCAATGAAATTCCGTACAGCGACACTTCACGAATTAATCTTCAAGTAAATCTCCTAGGAAATTATAACGATACAATTTACCTACAGTTTATCCCTTACTTCTCAAACCCAAAACCCATCGAAATGTCTTTCGAATCCTATAGCCCAATCTATAAGCTGATAAGGAAAAATCAATCGCTATTTATTAGTAAAGTTTCTTTTATCAACAGGGAAATCGATCATATTAAGTACGATACAAAAGTAAAGATTACTCCCTCCAATAGCTTTGCTGAGGTTAGATGTTCTCTTAATTTTAAATGGAAGCGAAACGGATACCGAAAGGCCGTTTTCAACCTTTATCCAGATTTGAAAATAAAGGAATTACTACTGAATAATCGAAAAATTGAATACAGCTATAGCTTCTACAACCTAATACTTTCAATTCCCGATGATATTGCGAATTCAGAGATATTCCATTTAGAAATATCGTACGAAGGGAAGATTAACGACGAGGATTATATGTTTATCCTCAAGGATGAAGGGATGCTATGCTTCAGACCATGGCTTCCTAATGCGAATAACCTTGCCGAATACTGGTTGAATACCGAAAATGCTTATGGCGATGATGATTTTGAGCAGAACTATGAGGTTACAATACCATCGGAATTTTACACTATTGCTGATTTTGGGCAGCTAACCGATTCAAAGATAATTGGTAACCAACGGGTAGAACAATGGAAAAGCACAGCGGGTGATCATCTGGGAATTATCTATGGGAAATGGAAAAAGCATGAAATAAAATCGGTTGGAAATATTAAGCCTATTATTTACCTAACGGATTATTCTGAGCCAATGCTCGATACGTTGACCCGAACGGTAAGCAATCTCATAGCTTTTTATAGCAATACATTTGGTGAGCCATCCAACAAAACATTTAGAATTGTTGATGCTCCCGTTTACTGGAATTGCGAAAATTACATCACTTCAAATTTGGGGATTATCGATCACGAGATGGCACATTACTGGTGGTACTCGCTAAAACAGAACTGGTTTTTTCATGGGTTAACGGAGTATAGCATTGCCCTTTTCTACCAGAATAAATATGGCGATGAAAATCTTTATAAGAGATTGGCAAAGTATTGGGATGAGTACTATGCTTATATCACCAGTAATCCCGGAGCATTGCTGAATAATAATCCCATGCTAGTTTACTACCTCAGCCCGATAATGCACTACAACTTGATGTGCGAAATGGGGCGCGATAATTATTTAAGGATGTGCCGAAAGCTTATTGAGATAAATTATGATAGGAAACGGTACTCGTATGAAGAACTTCTGGCACTTATTAAAGAGATAACCGGGCAGGATTACGATTGGTTCTTTAAGCAATGGCGGTATTCTACCGTAAAACCAATTTACACCCTCAATTACACATCAAAAGGGCAAGGAAAGGATTATGAAGTAACTTGCAACATCCATCAAAAATCAGGAAAATATAGATTCTCTTTAGATATTGCAGTTTACACAGATGTGGATACAACCTACAAAGCTGTGGAAATTCAAGATACTCTTACCACAATTGTTTTCAGTACCACCCATCCAGTGAGGAATATCGGCATAAACCCTTCAAATTCGCTACTGGCCTATAGAACCAAACGGGTAAAAAGCATTATTGATTTTACATCAAAGGAAAAAGAGTACAGTAAAGAGGGGCGATGGAGCAACATAATCGCACTTTGCGATACTATTATTTCAACCAAACCTCCAGCGCTATCGAAGTGGTATAAGGCGAAAGCCAATTATCAGGCAAAGAATAACCAGTTCCTTGAGGCTAAAAACTCTTACGAAAATGCCATAAAATGCTTCGATCCAACTATTGAGCGGTTGGATATGCAATCGAGTATCTATTTAGAGCTAGGAAAAACCTGCGATTTGCTAAAGCAGAGGGATACAGCAATATTTTACTACAATAAAATTATCCAATCCATGAATAGCCGACCCGAGGCAAAGGCAATGGCTTTGAAATATTTGAAGGAGGGGTATGTGAGGTAGTGGTGATAAGAGTTTTGGATTTTTGGAAGTTTGGAGAGTAGAGGTTGTTTATAATTAAACCACCCAACCCTCCTTAAAAAGGAGGGCTAATTGAGTACTGGAAATGGGTTTGTTTTCTGGTTAATGGGTTGGAGAAAAATCAAGGGATATACGAAAATCTGTTCAACCCCCTATTTTTAGGAGCAGGGGGTGAAATTTGAGAAATAACCTCCCAACCCTCCTTGAAAAGGAGGGCTAATAGAGTATTGGAGGTAGGGCTAATTTCTTGAAGAAAGTTTTGGAATATACATGAATCTGTTAAAGCCCCCTATTTTAGGGGGTTGGGGGTAAATGAAAACAGTTAATAGAGTACTGGAAATGGATTTATTTTCTGTGAATGGGTAAAAGGAAACCAATGTGTATACGTAAATCTGTTCAACCCCCTATTTTTAGGAGCAGGGGGTAAATTAAAAGAAAAACCTCCCAACCCTCCTTAAAAAGGAGGGCTAATTGAGTATCGGGAATGGATTTATTTTCTGTGAATGGGTAAAAGGAAACCAATGTATGTCTTGTCCTAAAATAGGTTGACAAAAAACCAAACAAAATGTCAACTTAAAACAGGATTAACATGAGAACAGTAAACCGCTACACGGACGAATTCAAGAAAAATGTGGTAAAAGAAGTTTTGGAG
>JABFRB010000037.1 GCA_013141385.1 Bacteroidales bacterium
TGTGTATTTTGGTTTAAAGTTAGTTTTGTTTTTCAATTAATCTCTTGCGCTTCGTTCCGCTACGCTCCACTTCAGCGCAAGAGATTATCCCTTTAATTCCTGTTTACACAATCTTCTTTATACTACCGGTATTGTTTGATTATGGAATCCCGATCTTTTTAAGCGTTTGGGTTTTTCTAAATGAGAAGTTATGGTTCACAATTAAGCTATCGAAAAATGCGGTAGATACCGATTCGCTAACAAGTTACTCAATTTATTTTGCCAACTCATAAATTGAGATGAGATTGTTAGTCGATCGGCATTATTCGCTTCGTTCATGAGATCGTTCACTTTGCTCTCTTAGTTTACCAAACAAATTAACATTAAGGTAAGGTTTAATTGATTTTTTAAAATAAAAAAAGCCGATAAAAATCGGCTTAATAAGGAATTGTAGGTAATTCTATAAGAATTCTTTTTTAATATCAGATACCCATTTTTGAATCCGTTCAAGTGATTTTTCAGGTTCAAATTCCTCATCAATAGGTAATCCAATAAATTTGCCATCTATTACCGCTTCAGATTCAATAAAATCATATCCATCAGTACTACATTGTCCCACAATAATGGCATTTTTGGATAGTATATTTTTTGCAATAGATCCCATTGCATTAACAAAATGTCGAGCATAACTAACATGATTTCCTAATCCAAAAATTGCAAAGACCCTTCCTTTGTAAGAAATTTTGTCGAGTTCGGGTCTGAATAAATCCCAGTCGGATTGAGATTTATCTGAATCCCAAGTTTCGCCGCCAACTGTTGAGCACCCAAAAATAATATTATCATACCTATTCAAATCAGCTGCTTTAGCATCTTTTATAAGATTAAGATCCGCATTCTCGATTCCAAATTCCCTCTGTATGAGTTTTGCTATTTTTTCGGTTGAGCCTCCAGCTGGGCCAAAGAATATACCTACTTTCTTCATATTATATCTGTTTAACAGTTTCGTTTACTTACTAAATAACTCAAGTTGCTAGATACTAATTGCTGATTTCTGGTTTTTTATTTGATGTTTTAATTGATACAAAATTTAACTTTTTCAATTAAATACAAACAGAACAAAAAACGGTAAGTCATAAAACTAGTAACTTGTAACTAGTAACTAGCAACTAAGGTTAAATAGATATAACAGAAAAGTCTAATTATTGTTTAGCTCCCATCTGACTTGCCACAGCAAGTAGTACTCCCAGAACTACACCAAGAATTGCAGCAAAAAGAACCTGAAACTCCGCAGGGAGAAGGAATGTAATTGTATGAGCTGGTATCCAAAAAAAGGGAATGGTTTTTTTAAAAACAAAATTCCACTGAACTTTCCAGTTAAGATTTGTGATAATCTCCCCAAATTTTATTGGTCTAAAAAAACCAGAGAGTGTTCCACCATTATTTATAATATGGGTATCGGTAATTTTATGAAAGGTCATCATTATTGGAGCGTAAATAATATTCATTGTTGCGCTTATGGAAAAAGCAACTAGAATCTTTAATACACTCATGGGAGATTGCATGGCGGTTGCAGCCTCTTTTACACCCAGATAAGAAAGAAATGCAGGTGTACCAACAGCAAAAACAACAAAAGCAAGTTTAATGGTTAAACCCAATATGCCCCAAACAATTGCTCGGGGTATTAATCCAAAACCTTTGTGATTGTAATTTCCAGTTCTAATTCTCAATCCTATTGCCTCGCCAAAGGTTGCCAGTAAAGCAAATTTGATAAAACTGGTTACCATTCCATGATTGGCATTAAAATTATTATAAAAACTGTAAATATCCTTTGAAATAAAAAATGGCAGGAAAAAAAGGATACATGCTCCAATTACAATCAAATCTACTCGTTTCATTGTTAATTATTTTTAACTATTAATGCAAATTAAGGGTTAAATAAAACAGTTAACACAATCAATAACTCCGCCTTTTAAGGCGTAGTCAAAGGGAAAAGGGTATTGGGCTTTAGCCCAACATCGATTAGATTACTAATGACAGAATTAAATGAACTCAACATTTTAGCAGATTACTTAAAAAGGTATAAACAAAATAGAGGGCTAAAGCCCATAAAATTTAATGATTACAGTCTTCGCCTTAAAAGGCGAGTTATTGATTCAACCTTTAATTCGCATTATCAACAGAACAGTAGTTATACCCTACAAAAAACAATACTCTTTAAAAGGATTATGTCCACTGGGTTAATGCTTTCCAAAAAACTTATCAAACCCTTTTCCTAATTCATCAGATATTTTATCCCATTTTGCTGCAATAGCAATAAGCAGGACTAGTATTGCTCCAAGAAATACTTTCTCTTTTGGGGTTAAACTTTTCCAGCTATCTTTTAGTGACATACTTATTAATTGTTAGTTGACAGTTAGATTAATAAACAAAGGCACACAAACTCTTTTCAACTCAATAACTTACTAGCTAAATAACTTATTGACTTTTTACTAAATTTCTTTCTCAACCCTAATCCTAGCATCTACAGCAACAACTTTATCTCTTTTTCCGAGTAAAGGATTAATATCCATCTCAAAAATCTCAGGGGCTGCGGTTACCAATGCAGAAACTCTATTTACCATCTCAGCAAATTGTTCCTCATCAACAGGTTCTTGCCCTCGAACACCTTTTAGTGTCTTGTATCCTTTTAATCGTTGGATCATATCCTTTGCCTCACTTATTGATAAAGGAGCAATTCCAGCATTAACGTCTTTTAGAACCTCAATGAAAATTCCACCAAGTCCGCAAAGAACCATATGACCAAATTTATCCTCACGTTTTGCGCCAATAAACAGTTCAACGCCCGATAGCATAGGTTGAATAAGTATAGCGGTTGTATCTTTAATCTTAATCATTCTATCGAATTCACGAGCAACAGCATCGATATCCTTAATGTTAAGTACAACACCCCCAACATCCGATTTATGAACAGGCCCAACAACCTTCATTACAACGGGAAATCCTAGTTTTTTTGCCGAATCAATTGCATCTGCTTGAGTTTTCACCTCAGCTTCCCCAGCCCTATTAATTCTTGCAGCATCAAGCAATGATTGTAACTCACTTGGATTCAAGTAGCCATTTTGAGCATTATCAATTACTTCACGAATCTTTTTAACATCAATAGTAGGCAAATCAACTGATTCAGAAACAGGTTTTGGAGTGTGATATATTTTTGATAATGCATTACCTAGTACAACCTCATCGGGGAAATTGATGCGACCCTTTGCTATAAAATGGTCAATTTCGCTCTTTACATTAATAATTGATGGAAGCACAGGAAATATCGGTTTACGGCATTGGCGCATTTTCTGATCAAGCAAATCGTAAACATCGTAAACAGGGAATAGCCCAGGGCTGCCAAAGATTACGACCATTGCATCAATGTTAGGAAAATCATTTTCACAAGCATCGATGATATGACCCAACTGCTCCGCTGTTCCTGTGGCAAGAAAATCGATTGGGTTTGCTACCGATGAACCCGCATAGAGTTTCTCAAGCAATGCTTTGGCTTTTGGCCCTTCGATGGTAGGAACTTCGAGACCGTTATTTGATAATGAATCCGTTAGCATAACAGCAGGACCACCAGCATGCGTAATTATTGCAATATTCTTACCCTTTAACTCCGGATGCATGAATACCGATGCAACCGAAGTAAGCTCCTCGCGACCGCTACAACGAACAATACCGGCTTTACGGAATAGTGCATCAACAGCCACATCGCTACTTGCCAATGCTCCTGTGTGCGAACTTGCTGCACGGCTACCCGCAGCTGAACCTCCTGCTTTTATTGCAGCAATTCTACAACCCTTTCTAATCAGTGATGATGCGTGTTTAAGTATTAAGTCGGGTTTATTAATGCTCTCTACATAAAGGAGTTTTACCTTTGAACTAGTTTCGGGATCGAAGGACTCATCCAAATACTTAAGAATCTCCTCAACGCCCATCTGCGCACTATTTCCCACAGAGTAAACACTAGCAAATGTCAAACCTTTGGGCATACCTGCTTCCATTATGAACACCGCAGTTGCTCCAGAACCTGATATAAAGTCAACACCCTTAGGATCGAGTTTTGGAATTGGCGTGGTGAATACACCAGTATAGTTTGGGTTTAGGACTCCTATACAGTTTGGGCCAATTAAACTACCCCCTACAGAGTTTATAGTTTCAACAATTTGATGCTCCAATTTAGCGCCCTCCTCGCTCTCCTCATGAAATCCAGCTGAAAGGATTATAAATGCCTTTGTTTGTTTCTGTTTTGTAAGAATATCAACCGTTTCGGGACAATACTTAGCAGCAATAGCCAAAATGGCTAAATCAACCTGAGGTAAATCCTTAACATCTCTATAAGATTTTATTCCCTGAACGCTATCAGCCTTTGGGTTTACAACATAAAGTTGACCTTTATAATTATTATCGATAAGATTCTTTAAAACTTTACCGCCTGGTTTTTGAGTATCCTCCGAAGCCCCAACAACAACAATACTTTTGGGGTTAAGAAGCTGTTGATTTATCATAGTAATTTATTTTTTCTTGAAAGCAATCGCAAACCTAAGATTATTTGCAGAAATAAACAATGCCAAATCTTTTGAATGATAAATTAGAATATCGTTTATAGCTATTCCCTTTAATTATTTTCTAGAATCCTTATGTATTAAACCATTCATTTTTCTATTAAAATAATTTTACTAATAATGAACTTATCTATTTCCAGAGAGTTTAGTTATTGTATATTTGGCGTAAACTTTTTTGCAAACAAGTGAGTAAAATTGATTCCATATTAACCCAAAATACCTTCAGCAAAGAGGATATTATTTTCCTGCTTTCAACAAACGTTGAGGATAGAAATAAGCTATACTCAAAAGCCACTGAAATAAAAGAAAAGTATTTAGGAAAAAAAGTTCACTTCAGAGGATTGATAGAAATGTCGAACCTTTGCCAGAAGAATTGCTTCTACTGTGGTATTCGAGTGGGAAATACAAAAGTTAAAAGATACAACCTTTCTGATGATGAAGTATTAGAGGCAGCAAATTTTGCATGGGAGAACCGATACGGAAGCATTGTCATTCAAACTGGAGAGGTAAATACCAAAAACTTTGCTGATAGAGTCGAAAATCTCCTAGATAAAATTAATAAAGCGACAAATAGTGAGCTTGGCATAACTCTTTCATTGGGAGAACAACCAGAAGACACATACCAGCGTTGGTTCAATAAACGTGCAACTAGATATTTACTAAGAATAGAAAGTTCAAATCAAGATCTTTACTACAAACTTCACCCTAAGGATAAAAATCATGATTTTGGTGCAAGAATAGGATGCCTTAAATCATTACAAAGAGTTGGCTACCAAGTTGGAACTGGCGTAATGATTGGTTTACCATTCCAAACCTACGAACATCTTGCGGAAGATTTGCTCTGGATGCAAGAATTTGATGTTGATATGGTTGGCATGGGGCCATACGTTGAACATCCTGACACACCTCTATTTGAGCATAAAGATGTGTTAATTCCACAGGAAGATCGATTTAATCTTGCGCTAAAGATGACCGCAATTCTTCGTGTACTTATGAAGGATATTAATATTGCAGCACCTACAGCCCTCCAAGCAATTGACCCATTAGGAAGGGAGAAGGCAATTAAATGCGGGGCTAATATTATTATGCCAAACATCACTCCAGGATATTACCGCAATGAGTACAAACTTTACGATAACAAACCATGCTTGGATGATGCCGCAGAAGATTGTAAAAAATGCCTTGAGGCTAGAATTCACTTAACCGGTTACGAGATCGGTTACGGAGAGCATGGGAATTCAAAGCATTTTGCATCTCGCAATAACAAAAATAAAAACTAAGCATCGTTATTGCTAACAAGGACTACCTTTTCCTCAATTCACCGACATTTATACTTGGTTCACCTATTTAGCCTTTAGAATTCCTATAGGTGGCGATATATTTGTATCATAAATTTAAATATAAAATATTATGGAACGGGTAGATGAACAAATGCAAAGAACCAATAACAAAAGGATTGTAATAGGTTTAATTTTTATTGCATTAGCGGCTATGCTATTTGCTGATAATTTTAATATTATGCCTTGGAACTGGGAACATTATATATTTTCAATTCCAATGCTTGTAATTGTTATAGGGCTGATTAGTCTTGCGAAAAATAGATCAAAGATTAACGGTATCCTTCTTATTTCAGTTGGGGCATTTTTTCTGGCAGCACGATTTTTAGATTACCATTTCGCGTATCATCACTTTTTCTGGCCAGTAATTCTTGCTGCTATTGGAATACTTTATATAGTTAGACCAAAAAATCAACATTTATTCTCTGGACGTGAAAAAAGTAAATATTGTTAATATTTTAAATCATTGAATTTTAAACATTAAAAATCATATAATATGGAACGAGTAAATGAAAGAATGCCAAGAGCCAACAATGGAAGAATTGTTATAGGTTTGGTACTAATCACCCTAGCAGGGTTAATTTTTGCAGATAATTTTGATATTATGCCATGGAATTGGGAACATTATGTATTTACATGGCAAACACTACTAATTGTCATAGGTTTAATCAGCCTAGTTAAGAATGAATCAAGGACAACTGGTATAATTTTAATAGCAGTTGGAGGTTTTTTTCTAGCCGCAAGGTTTTTAGACTTCCCATTCGGCATACGTCATCTTTTCTGGCCTACTATTCTGGCTGTTATTGGTATACTAATGCTTGTAAAGCATAAGAATCATCACCATCTACCGTTTTCAGGAAACACTGAAATTAGTGCTGATGATTTTATTGATGATGTTGCAATTTTTGGCGGTAGCGAACAAAAGATTAAATCGAAAAATTTCAAAGGTGGTAAGTTAACCAACATCTTTGGTGGTTCATCGTTCGATATGCTTGATGCGCAACTTGCCCCTGGAAGTAACTACATTGATGCATTCTGTATGTTTGGCGGTTCAAAATTTATTGTTCCTGCTGATTGGAAAGTAAGGGTTGATGTTACTTCAATATTTGGTGGTTTTGCTGATAAGAGAAAAAGTATATCCACTTCCGAAACATCATTCGACCGTGAATTAGTTATAAAAGGCATGGTAATATTTGGTGGTGGCGAAGTAAAAAATTTATAAAATATTCTATTTTCAAATAAGGGTGGGGTTTTCCCACCCTTTATTTTTGAACTACAAATTAGGATAAGATCTATTTCACTTCCTAAAATTGTATATTCGTTAAATAATTTAGGCTGATATGCAGAATCCTATACTATCAAAGAAACTGGGAATTATTGTTTTTTCAATTTGGTGGACAGCAATGGCTTTAGCCCAGTTTGCTGCTCTTTCCATTTTTTATGGTTTAAAAACTGAGATATCGGCCGTTGATAGCCTTGTTTATAATATAATTTTTGCTGCACTATCCCTTGGTATTTGGTATTGGGTAAGGTATTCTGATCTTGAAAAGCAAAAAATCTTTAATATCGTTCTAAATCATTTATCCTCGGCATCACTTAGTATTCTAATTTGGATAACAATATCGGATTTCATTCTTAAAAGTATTTTTCCAAATGATACTTCGTACATCGATTTTCTTAATACCTCACTTCCCTGGCGAATAGCAATTGGATCTTTTTATTACATCCTGTCTGGGCTAATTTACTACCTCATCATCTACATTCAAAACTTTAGGGAACAGACAATGCGTGAGTCGGAAATAAAAACGCTTGTGCGAGATGCTGAACTAAATTGGCTAAAGCATCAAATAAATCCACATTTCCTATTTAACAGTTTAAATTCTATCAGTTCGCTAACCATGTCCAACCCTGAAAAGGCGCAGGAAATGGTAATTCGACTATCCGATTTACTTAGATATTCTCTAAAGCAATCATCGCAAAGCTTTGTATCAATAAGTGATGAAATTTTAAATTGTGTTAAATATCTTGAAATAGAAAAAGTTAGATTTGGTAAAAGGTTGAACTACAATATCACTGCTCCTGATGGTGTAATGAATTTCCAAGTTCCTGCAATGATATTACAACCACTCTTCGAAAATGCGATTAAGCATGGAATTGCCAGTTCATCGGAACAGGGAGAGGTAAAAGCAGTTTTTGAATCAAACCAAAACTTCCTTAAAATCATCATTTCGAATACAATGCCCGAAGAGAGCCAAAATGCGAAGGGAATGGGTGTTGGTTTGGTTAATATATCACGAAGATTAAGTCTACTTTTTGCTCAAAATGACTTGTTAAAGTCGAATATTGTTGATAGCAATTATGTTGTTGAAGTTACAATTCCAAAGTTAAACAGATAATACACAGCGATTATGAAGGCAATTATCATTGAAGATGAAGAACCTGCTCGCGATTTGCTCAGGAAATATCTTGAACCATTCACTGATATTGAGATAATTGGGGAATATATCGATGGTTATGAGGGAGCAAAGGCTATCAATAAGCTAAAGCCCGATGTGGTTTTCCTTGACATTCAACTACCCAGATTAACTGGTATTGAAGTTCTTGAACTTCTGGAACATGCTCCAATGCTTATTTTCACAACTGCTTACGATGAATACGCCCTAAAAGCTTTCGAGAAGAATGCAGTTGATTATCTTTTGAAGCCTTTCTCAAGGGATAGATTCTCACAGGCAATAGAGCGAGCCAAATCAAGGATTTCCACGCAACCAAATACCGAGCAAAGCATTCAGCAATTGGCAGAGAATCTTACAACCGAATCACATCTAACTCGAATTGTAGTAAAATCGCCAAAGGCGATGAATGTTATTCCAGTCGATGATATCCTCTACCTCGAAGCGCAGGACGATTACGTTATGATTCATACTTCCGAATCGAGGCATATGAAAAAACAAACAATGAAGTATTTCGAGGATAGGTTAAATCCCGATCAGTTCGTTCGCATTCATCGTTCATTTATTGCAAATGTTAGCCATATCACTAAATTGGAGCCATACTCAAAGGATGCTTTTATTGCTGTACTCAAGAATGGAGCGAAACTTAATGTAAGTAATTCAGGTTATAAAGCCTTGAAGGAGCGATTGTCGTTCTAATTTAATATCTTATATCATTTTAAATCCATTCAAGGATTAATTGATACTTTATAATATCTAATAAAAATAGGCTAAAGTAAATTTTGAGGTGCTGGAGAAAGGTCTTAGTTTTGTGTTATCCATCATTGTAAAAATCAATTTTAAAAACCTTATCATTTATCAAAAAACCTTAGTAGAAAAGAGGTTACAACAATGATTCAACCTTATTATTAAATAAAATGAAAATTGAGTACAACAATTTATACACCCATTTTATATTTACAACCTTGCATCGGGTTCCTCTTATTTCTGAAAAATTTCGGGAGCGAATTGAAAAATATATTACAGGAATAGTTAACAATAACGATTCCCAATTGTATGCCATATATGCAAATACTGAACATGTTCATTTTCTTATCTCTCGTTCACCGAAATTATCCGAAGAAAGTTTGGCTTCCATTGTTGCTGAAAGTTCTCAACGATTCATAAACCAAAATAATCTTTGTGACAACAATTTGTCTGGCAAGAATCTGCATCTGCCTTTTCAGTATCAAAATCGGATGTTGACAGAGTTTGTAAATACATTCTTAATCAAGCGGAACATCATCGTAAAGTAAGTTTCTCAGAAGAGTATGATGAATTTATTAAGTATTACCAAAAAACCTTACAACCTTCAAAGAAGTAACAATGATTTTGAATACTTTATAATTTATAAAAAATCTAAGTAAAATTTTATAAGGTAATAAGGTTATAAAGATGCGGTTAACCATTTTTCTACTAAGGTAGAAGAGGAAAAGGGAAATAAGTTTTTTTCGATTAACGCCACAAATCTTTCCAGCACCTCAAAATTTACTTTAACCTAAAAAAACACCAAGCAACCTTTTTCCTAAACCAATCACCTAGGAAGTAAACAATTTGGAATTATTTTTGTAGATAATTGTAATTGCTTGTACCTTTCAGCGTTTTTGTAAAAATATTATGAGTATGGCACCTCGATATCGTAACTTAAAGTTTAAACTCCTTATCGTTTTTACTCTTTTCATTAGTGTATATGCAAACGCTCAATACTTTGGACGTAACAAACCGCTTTATAAACGGTTTGATTACAATGTATACCAAACCCCAAATTTTGAAATTTACCACTATTTCAAAAACGATTCTTTAGTTAATCGCATATCGCAAACTGCCGAGAAATGGTACTGGATGCACTACCAAGTATTTCGTGACTCTATAAAGAAAAAAAATCCCTTAATCATCTATCCTAACCAAGGAGATTTCCAGCAAACCACGGCTATATCCGGAATAATTGGCATTGGAACAGGCGGTGTTACTGAGGCATTAAAAAACAGGGTTATTCTTCCAGTTACCGAAACATGGGCTCAAACAGAGCACGTGCTGGGTCATGAACTCGTACATGCGTTCCAATACAACTCCTTAATTAACGGCGACTCAACCTCTTTAAACTCCGTTCGCAATCTCCCACTTTGGATGGTGGAAGGGATGGCTGAATATCTCTCGATTGGCAGTGTCGATTACCTAACTGCAATGTGGATGAGGGATGCCGTTCTTAACGATTATCTACCCACCCTTGAGCTTATGACAAGGGATCAAAGTACATATTTCCCATACCGTTACGGTCAAGCATTTTGGGCTTTTGTTGGCAGAACATTTGGCGACAGCCTAATAAATCCAATATTCAAAGAAACAGCCAAGCGAGGATACGATTGGGCTTTAAGACGCTACGTTGGAATGGATGAGAAAACATTCTCAAATATCTGGATACAGGTTAACAAGGATTTCTATAAAAAGGTGATGAAAGATTCGGTTGATACACCAGCCGGAAACAGAACCATTTTTGAAAAAAATGCAGGTGAAATCAACATCTCCCCATCAGTTAGCCCCGATGGTCGTTATGTTGCCTTTTACTCGGAAAAAGATTTATTCTCCATCGATCTGTTTCTAGCCAATGCCGCTAGTGGTAGGATAATCAGAAAACTTTCAAGCACCGTTCATGAGAATGAAATTGATGCTCTAAATTTTATCGAATCGGCTGGAACATGGTCGCCCGATAGCAAACAATTTGCATTTGTAGCCTTCAGCAAGGGGAAAAACAAATTGCTTATTGTTGATGTCTTTAACGAAAAATTGGTTAAAGAATTTCTAATTCCAGGAGTACCCGCTTTCAACTACCCTGCATGGTCGCCTGATGGTGAAACAATTGTTGTATCGGGTTTAGTTGAAGGCATAAATGACCTATACTCATATAATTTAAAAACTGGTGAGGTAAAGAATTTAACTAACGATATTTGGTGCAACATTCACCCATCATGGTCTCCCGATGGACGCTATATTGTTTTCTCAACCGATCAACCCACGGAAGAGGATAAAAAGAATAACCGTAGAGTTGGTTACTATATCGCAATTTATGATAGCCAAACAGGTTTAACAAAAGTTCGCCCATTCTTCCCCGGAGCAGAAAATCTTAACCCCATGTTTTCTAGCAATGGAAAATCTATTTACTTCCTATCCAATAGCGATGGTTTTAGAAACCTTTATACCTACAACCTTGAATCTGGTGAAGTATACCGTCAAACTAGGATTTTAACGGGTATTAGCGGTATGACACCGCTTGCTCCAGCCATGAGTCTGGCTCGCGAAACAAACGAAATAACCTATTCGTACTATTTTAAAGGACACTACTCCATATACACTGCCGATACTATCGATTTCTCGCCCATTAAAGTGAATCCAGATTCTGTGGATTTTACAGCATCAATACTTCCCCCATTCAACAGAGCTGTTCCGGGAATTATCGATAATTATCTGAGCAACATGAGTAAATTATCTAAAACCCCCATAGATTCTTTCAAAACCATTCCTTTCAAACCCAAATTCAAACTCGATTACATCTCAAATATTGGTATGGGAATATCTACAAGTCAATATGGAACGGGTATGCAAGGAGGTGTTGAGATGCTTTTCAGTGATATTACTGGATCACACCAAATTTACACTGGGCTTGCCTTAAATGGAGAGATTTATGACTTTGGAGGACAAGTATCATATATGAATCAGAAGAATAGAATTTTCTGGGGATTATCCGTTTCACATATCCCTTATTCAATGGGCTACCAAGATCTTCCATATATTGATACTACTACATTCAATCAACCTACATGGGTATATCGGCTTCAATATATTAGAATGTTTGAGGATATGGTTGGAGGTATTGCTTACTTCCCCCTATCGCAAACCCAAAGGATAGAAACAAGCAGCTCATTTGCAAGATATTCATATAGGATTGATAACTATAACACGTACTATGATCTTAACTTTCAGAGTTCTGTGCTAAGAAAGGAAAGGGGCGTTGATCCTCCATCCTTTACAATTGGACGAACAGATTTTGCTTATGTTTTTGATAATTCAAGTTTCGGAATAGCCTCCCCTATGAAAGGGACTAGAACACGATTTGAAATTGAAAGAACCTATGGGAAATACAATTTTAACGGAGTTTTGGTTGATTTAAGAAAATACATATACAAGAAGCCCTTCTGCTTTGCTATGAGGGGTTACTACTACGGTAGGTTTGGTGTAGATAGCACCAGCAATTTTTACCCACTTAATGTTGCATACCCTTGGTTCATTCGGGGCTACGATAGAACATCCTTTTTAGAAGTTTCTTCACCCAACAGCGGGTATGTAACCTATAACCAGCTCCAAGGGCAGCAAATGGTAGTAGTAAATTTTGAGATAAGACTTCCTTTTACTGGGCCTGAAAGGCTAACTGTGCTAAAATCGAATTATTTCTATACCGAACTTGCCCTGTTTGCCGATGCCGGCCTTGCATGGGACAGCCAAAATTCTCCTGTTTTAAGATGGAAACCTAGAAACGCTGTTGAAAGGATTCCTGTTTTCAGCACAGGGGTAAGCTTAAGATTTAACCTATTCGGAATGCTTGTTATTGAGCCATTCTACGCAATACCCTATCAGCTCGGAGGAATAAAATCTGCATACATTGGGGTTAACTTCTTACCGGGATGGTAACCTATTGAGGCTAATTTCACGCTAAGTTCGCAAAGTTTTTCACAGAGTCCGCAAAGAATATGATTCATTAAATCAGTTTTTTGCGGTCTTTGTGTGTTTTGTGACTTCTTTGTGTTTTTTGTGGAATAGTTATTACGCAAAGGTTCACAAAGTATTACAAAGTTTCTCAAAGAATATCCCTTTAATTCCTGTTTACACAATATTCTTTACAAATTTGCCAGATTGACCCTACAATACGCCAGAACGTTTCTCAAGCTCGTTGGATTGATTCTGCAATTCGCCAAATCGATCCTGATAAGAGTTCCGAACTGGTACGCTAATTAACGTGAGTTCGATATAAGAAATGTAATAATGTGTTTATTTGCAGATATATATAATTATTTCATTGATTTAAATAAAATAAACTGATTGATATTTAGATTGATACATTGTTTTTTACGTTGAACTCACGTTAATTACTGAAAATTAGTTTGGTCTGTTCTCTTCGGATTTATCCCTTTGTGAGTAATTTAGTTACACTTTATAAGTAACACCAATGAATTTTGATATAACTAATCGAATTAATTAACGTATTCGTAACAAATTGTTATATAATTGACCTTGCTCGCTTTTAAATATTAAAAACATTTATTAAACTTGTACTCTTGAATATTGAAAACTTATTATTCAATAAATACTTGTTTATTATTTAATAATCAAATAATTAAATACAATATCAATAACCAATTTGCCAAACTATGAAGGATACCCCAATACCCTACGATGTAGTTAAGCAAAAAATTGCTGACTCAGGACTTACTAAAGTTGGTCGTGCAACGATTCGTGAGATTGTTCGGTTGGTAAATGAAATTGAAGCTGCTACCGGGAAAAAATATATTAGAATGGAGATGGGTGTTCCTGGATTGGAACCCAACCAAGTTGGCATTGAGGCCGAAATACAGGCTTTAAGAAATGGCGTTGCTTCAAAATACCCAATGATTGATGGTGTACCTACACTTAAAAAGGAAATATCCCGATTTGTAAAAAATTATATAAACATTGACGTTGAAGAAAAAAGTTGTATACCTACCGTTGGATCAATGCAAGGTGGTATGGCCTCGTTTCTTTTAACGAATCGATGCTATAAGGAAAAAGATACCATTCTATTTATTGATCCGGGGTTTCCAGTACAAAAGCAACAGCTTAAGGTGCTAGGAATGAAGTATGAAACATTTGATGTTTATAATCATAGGGGCGAAAAGCTTAGAGCTAAACTCGAAACTTTTCTTGAAAAAGGGAATATTTCTACTATCCTTTACTCAAATCCCAATAACCCATCGTGGATTTGCTTTACAGAAACTGAGCTTCAAATAATAGGCGAACTAGCAAACAAATACGATACTGTTGTAATTGAGGATTTAGCCTATTTTGCAATGGATTTTCGTAAGGATCTCTCAAAACCAGGAGAACCTCCTTACCAGCTAACCGTTGCTAACTATACTAAAAACTGGATTATGCTTATCTCCAGTTCAAAGGCATTTTCATATGCTGGTCAGCGCATAGGTTGCATGGTAGTTAGCAATGAATTATACTCAAGACGTTTCCCCGATTTAAAACGCTTTTTCGCATCCGATGAATTTGGGTATGCAATGATTTATGGTGCAGTATACTCTTTATCATCAGGAACATGCCATTCCGCACAGTACGGGCTTGCAGCAATGCTAAAAGCTGCTAATGATGGTACATTCAACTTTGTTGAATCCGTTAGGGAGTATGGCGAAAAAGCCAAAATCATGAAGAAACTCTTTATTGATAATGGTTTCCAATTAGTTTACGATATGGATGAGGATAAACCATTAGCTGATGGTTTCTACTTTACAATTTCATACCCCGGGTTTAGTGGTGAAGATCTAATTGATGAGCTATTGTTTTATGGAATTAGCGCAATTTCTTTGCTAATAACTGGCAGCGAAAGAATAGAGGGACTTCGAGCTTGTGTTTCTCAAGTTCAACGCACTCAATTCGAAGACCTTGAAAATCGCTTAAAGAAATTCAATCATGATCATCCTGTAAAATAGTTTATTTTTAACATAAAATCTCTCAAAATAACTCACTATGGCAAAAGTAAAAGGTGCAATTAAAGTTGATGTTGAAAAATGCAAAGGGTGCAGTCTTTGTGTTGTAGTTTGCCCCTCCAAGGTTATTGCTCTTGCAAAGGAAGTAAATGGCAAGGGTTATAATTATGCATACATGGCTAATCCAGAAGAATGTACAGGATGCACAAACTGTGCAATGGTTTGTCCAGATAGCGTTATCGATGTATATAGAGTTAAGGCCCAGGTTGGAGCTTAATCGGTAAAAATAAAAAACAAAAAAACACCCATTAAAAATGGCAGATTATAAATTAATGAAGGGAAACGAAGTCATCGCAGAGGCTGCAATACGCTTTGGCTGCGATGGATACTTTGGATACCCAATTACCCCACAGTCCGAAATTATGGAAACTCTTATGGTACGCAAACCATGGGAGGAGACTGGTATGGTTGTACTTCAAGCCGAGAGCGAAGTTGCAGCTATTAACATGGTATATGGCGGTGCTGCTTGCGGAAAAAAAGTAATGACATCATCATCAAGCCCTGGTATTAGCTTAAAGCAAGAAGGGATATCATATATTGCTGGCGCTGAACTACCATGTGTAATTGTTAACGTAGTTCGTGGAGGCCCAGGTTTAGGAACAATTCAGCCAGGACAAAGCGATTATTTCCAAGCCACAAAAGGTGGAGGACATGGCGATTATAGATTAATTGTACTTGCCCCTGCATCGGTTCAGGAGATGAACGATTTTGTTGGTCTTGGATTCGACCTTGCATTTCAATACCGTAACCCTATTATGATACTATCTGACGGTGTTATTGGTCAGATGATGGAAAAAGTTCAACTTGGTGAATTCAAACCACGTTGGACCAATGAGGAGATTATAAAAATGCATGGATCTTGGGCAACAACAGGAAAACCCTCGGATCGTGAACGTAATATCATAACATCGCTTGAACTGGATTCTAGCCGTCAGGAGAAATTCAATCATAAGCTCATCGAGAAATATAAAACTATATCTGAAAAAGAGGTACGTTTTGAGAAGATTGCTTGTGACGATGCTGAATATCTATTTATAGCTTACGGTTCATCAAGTCGTATCTGCCAAAAAGCAATTGAAATTGCTCGCGAAAAGGGTATTAAAGTTGGATTACTTCGACCAATAACCTTATTCCCATTCCCTACAAAACAGATTCAGGCGATGCTTAAGCAGGTAAAAGGAATTCTAACAGTTGAGATGAGCGCTGGACAAATGATTGAGGATGTTCGTTTAGCAGTTGAAGGTAAGGTTCCAGTTGAACATTTTGGTCGTTTAGGCGGAATGATTCCTTCACCAAATGAAGCAGTACAAGCGTTGGAAGATCAAATTATTAAAGGTAAATAGTCATGGCAGATATCAATGAAATAATAAAGGAAGAGAATCTGGTTTATAGTAAATCAAAAGTTCTTACCGATACTGTAATGTCGTACTGCCCTGGTTGTACCCATGGTGTTGTACATAAGTTGATTGCAGAGGTTATTGAGGAAATGAATATTCAGGAAAAAACCATTGGGGTTTGCCCTGTAGGTTGTTCTGTTCTTGCCTATAAATTTTTGGATATTGACATGCAACAAGCTTCTCACGGTCGTGCTCCAGCTGTAGCTACTGCGGTTTCCAGACTAAGACCCGATAAGTACGTATTTGCTTATCAAGGTGATGGCGACCTAGCATCTATAGGAACAGGTGAAATTATTCATGCATGTAACCGTGGCGAGAACATTGTTGTTATCTTCATAAACAATGGAATCTACGGGATGACAGGCGGTCAAATGGCACCAACCTCCCTAATAGGAATGCCTACATCAACATCACCCTATGGTCGTGATGCTAAACTTGCTGGGAATCCATTAAAAATAACCGAGTTAATTGCTCAGCTTCCTGGAACCACCTTTGTTACCCGTCAGGCTGCCCATACACCTGCCGCTGTTCGTAAATGTAAAAAAGCTATTCTTAAAGCTTTTGAGAATGTTGGCAATAAAAAGGGAACTTCGTTTATTGAGGTTGTATCTACTTGCAGCTCAGGCTGGAAACTTTCTCCCGTTAAATCGAACGAGTGGATGGTTGAGCACATGCTACCATTCTATCAACTTGGCGATCTTAAGGACGAATAATTAATGGTTTTAAGGTTGAATCAATAAAAACGAAGATAACAATGACAGAAGAAATTATAATAGCAGGATTTGGCGGACAAGGTGTTCTATCCATGGGTAAAATACTTGCCTATTCAGGAATTATGCAGGATCAGGAAGTATCCTGGATGCCTTCGTATGGCCCTGAAATGCGTGGTGGAACAGCCAACGTTACCGTAATCCTTAGCGATACTCGCATTAGCTCACCAATCCTTATGGAGTATGATACAGCCATTATACTTAACCAGCAATCAATGGATAAGTTTGAGAAGTCTGTAAAAAAAGGTGGTACGTTAATTTATGATCCAAATGGTATTACCCGCCATCCAGATCGTAAGGATATAAAGATTTTCAAGGTTGAGGCTGCTGAAGAAGCCGCTAAAATGCAGAGCGCAAAATCATTTAACATGCTAGTACTTGGCGCTTTCCTTAAAATTAAACCCATTGTGAAGATGGATAACGTTATTAAAGGTTTAAAGAAATCGCTCCCCGAAAGACATCACCATTTAATTCCAATGAATGAAAAAGCGATAACCCGTGGAATGGAAATAATTGTTGAAGTTAAATAGTTGCCGACCACACATTTCTTTCAGAAAACCCTGCATTTATGCGGGGTTTTTTGTTATGAAAAAAATTGAATGTTAAATGTTTTATTAATTCCAAAAATTTGAAAATAGATATAATTGTTTAACTTCGTTACTGGTTTTAAATACAGATTTTAATTTGAGGAATTGTATAGTAAACCTATCGAAGAATGCGATTAAACAAAAATAAATGCAGCTAGTTGAAAAGTGAAAAAATTATTAGGGAATGGTTTGGCAGTGTGTTTGGATTTTTCAGGTTATATCAACGGTGCAATAACGATGTGAATAAAAAAAATATTCTATAATTTTATAAATAGGAGATGATTTTTTAAATTAATAACTTTAGCTTTAAATTAAATCAACATGAAGTATTTGAAAAATTTAGTAACAGTATCGTTTGCAATTACAATAGTTTTAGGTGCGTGTACAAAGGATGAATACGCTCTCAATAAAATGAACTCGAATGAACAGCACGGTAAAAAGAGTTCGATTGCACAACCAAGCGAAGGGCTTATGTCATTGGGTAATCAATTAGAAGACCCTTACGCCCTAAAGAACATGAAAAAAGCATATTCGAATTTGAAGGCTGCCAACCCCAGCTTGCCTGATGTTAATATTCAGCCAACACATTTATACATGCGTTTTTTACCCAGCACTGAGGAAGAATTGAGTTTGCTCAAATCTGATACTTCGTTGGTTCTGTATGATTACCCCTTGAACTTTGAAATTACCACTTCAGGTACATACTACCATGACCCATCAATACCCGAAACGGCTATAACCTGGCAGTACTGCGTTATACCCATTAAGCATAGCATTCCTAACGTTCCTCACGAATTGCTCTACGAGGTATATATCCCTGATGATGATATTGTCAACACAAAGGGTTCGCCAGAGGTAAATCAGCTTTTGCTCGACATGGAAACCGAATCCGTAAACTTAACTGGTAATATGCCTAAGGGTATATTACCATCCAAATGGACACCGAAAGGAACTATTCTGGTTTGGGACGATATTTTAACCACAACCACCTACACGCAAGTTTTTGACCACTGGGAGTACTACGATTGTAGCCAAGCTGCTCCTCTTCAACAAGCAAATGCAACAAATCCAGCAAAACATATAATGCAAATGGCTCCTGTTGATCCAATCGACCCAACACAATGTCAACGCGCAGTATATCGCACCGTGGCTACTACAACCCAAGGCCGATATATTCCTCTTGTAGGTGCCAGTGTTCATGCCCGATGGTTTGTTCATATTGAAACTGATTTGACCGATGCCAATGGGTATTTCCAAACCAGCCGATTCAGGTATGAAGTTAACTATGCTATAAAGTGGGAAAGATCACACTACGACATTAGGAATGGAATGTTCTTGCAGGCATGGTATAATGGGCCCAAACAGAAAGGCGACTGGAATTTAAATATAAAAGGGGGCAAATCAATAATGTTTGCAACTATGCACCGTGCCGCTTGCAAACATTTTTATGGGGATAATCTAGGTCTAAACAGACCAACACTCAACTACGGAGGAAAAACAAAAATATGTTATAGGGATGGTGTGGGTACAGGTGTATTCTGGGGTGATTGGAGTACTTCTGGTATATTACCCGATATTCAGGTTTGGGGGAAGGATCAATATGGTTATAGACCTACACAAGAAATCTTTGGAACAACCGCCCACGAACTTGGACATCAGGCACATTCCCAGAATCTAGGCAATATACAGTACTGGCAGGTATCAAAGATTATCTATGAGAGCTGGGCGGATGCCGTTGAGTGGGCACTATCGAATGATGAATACCATTACTGGGGGAATAGATTTGGTATTGCCGTGGGTATTAACTATAATCACCCTTATAACAAACATGATATTTGGCCTTTTGTGGATGATAAAGCATATTCACCTATTTTTATTGACTTAATGGATGATAATAATCAGAGGACATTGAGTTCAAGACTTCCTAATGATTTAATTAAAGGTTATACCCTATCATATGTGAATTGGTATATTTTAAGGAATTCTTATGGCATAAGCAGTTTGTTCAATGAAGTTAAAAACCATAAGATTACGGGGGTAACAGATACTCAAATAAATGAACTGTTTGCTTTATATTGGTAATAATTAATTCGAACACATCAAATGCATTATGCATTTGACGGTTTCTCAATAAAAATATAAAATTATGAAACGTTTAATAGTAATTATAATAAGTATAATTGGCACAATAACTTTATCTTGCATAAAGGAGTATGAAACCTCAATTGATTTTTGTGTGAAAAATGCTTCTGGACATGATGTGAGTTTGTTTGTATCCAAATCAGATATTGAATTTGGTCATATTACTGACACTATCCTTGCGATACCAAATGAAGCAGAGTTTGTTTATAACCACTCAGAGAAAGGGAAGGGAAGTGGTGAATACGTTTTTCCCTTTGGATTTCATTCTGATTCTGCCTGTATTACCTTTGATGATGGTTTACGATTGATTTACCTAAGAGAAGACATTGTTCCACGGAATATTTTGCACAAAGAGAGTTACATAGGTGGAAAGGTGAGCGAAAGGCATGGTCTTTACCACTACCAATACACTTACACCATCACTGAGGCTGATTATATTAATGCAGAAAAATAATTAACTGAACACAGCCGAAGTTAAATTTAAACTGGGTTGAAATAAAGATAGGGAAGTAAACCCTGATAATTAGGATTTGCATTCCGAGTTTCTGTTAATTATAATCATATTTATAATACTCATAGTAGTTGGTCTTTTGTAAAAGACAAAGCATATTCTCCTATATTTATTGATTAAATTGACAATGTTAGTCAAAGAACGTCTTATGGTTCAGGTTATCCCAATGATTTGATTCAGGGTATACCCTTTCATACATTAATGCTTATATACTCAGGAATTCGTATGGATTAAGCAGTTTGCGTGATCAAATCAAGAATCATAAAATTGCAGGGGTAACAGATGCTAAGATCGATGAACTATTTGCGTTATACTGGTAACTAAAAGTCAAGATAATTATTCATTATTAAGCAAGTTTGGTGTTTAACTCAATTTTTTAAGCATGAAAAAACTATTTCTTCTATTAATTTTAGTTTGTTGTTTTTATTCATCGTGTCGCGATCATGGTACTTTGACTATTTTTTATGTAAATAATATTTCAAATCATGATGTCGAAATTTCTGTTTTTAATGCTGAAATTCAGTCAAGAGGCGGTGCTATAGATACAACCTATGTTATACCTAAGAATGGAAGGATTGAAGATAGGGTTTCAACGAAAGGGGACAATGATTTTAGTTATTTTCCTTTTGGTAACCCTGATTCAGCAATTATTGTCTTTGACAATAGTTTAAGAATTATTTACAGGCGAAATGATTCAAATCCTAGGAATATTCTAAAGATTGATAGTTACAGTGGTGGAAAAGTGGATGACGGTTTATATGAATTTTATTATTCTATAACAGAGGAGGATTACAATAAGGCAGAAAAATAATTAACTGAACACAATCGAGTAGGCTAAAAACCTATCCGAGAGTTCCCGTCAAATCCGATATAGAAAAACCGAATGTTGAGCTGGATCTTTGATCCGGCTCTTTTCTATTAATAGGGTTTTAATTCCGTTTAAATTTAATTTGCTAAATTCGGCTTTGAAGGCTATGCCTACATAATAAAAAATATAGGAAACTCCTTACACAAATTGTCCAAATTGTATTAACGTGAATTTTAGAATAGGTCACTAGAATGTTCTGTAATTCTATAGAGGGATAACCCAATGCTGATTTTAAAAAGAACTATATTTGTATAAGGATGTAAAAAGTCAGGTCTATTCATCTATTCTTTGGTGGATAGGTCTGGGGGAATTAGACATGTAAACGAGTTGTGCGCAACTAAAGATGACAAAACGAAACGACTTAACTAATTAAAATATTTGATACTTTATGACTAAAATTCTTAAAACCACATTGATTTTCACTCTTGTATTAATGACATTTTTTCAAAATTTACATAGTCAAGATTTCACCAAAAATAGCATCAAACTTGGATTTGGAATAGGCGCTTCAATGGGCTATAATACAGACGGATTAGGATTTATTTATTCAGTTGGATACCAACGTGAGATTTGGAGAGATAGATTAAGGTTTAGCCCTAATTTTAGTATAGGACATTACAGTTCAAAATTCATCAATGATGCAAGAGACCAGTATTTCAATTCTATAAACCTTGAAACGAATTTATTTTTCGATTTGATTAAAATTAGGGCATTCTCTATAGTTATTGGAACAGGTGCATTAATAAATAACTCAAGAGGATTAATTGGAACAGGAGGAAGACCTGACTATGGTTCTACAGAGCAGATTTATTCTGAGTATTTGAGTGATTTCCATTTTGGAGGATATATTGGAGGAGGTTTTAGAATTAATTCACCAGATAGTCGAACAGCAATTAATATAATGCCAATTAATATTCATTTTGGAAATAAATATTTCATGGAACAACATGTGAAAATAGAATTTGATATTAAGTTTTAATAATTAGCTGCACACAACAGTGTAGACAGTCGGTATTCTAAAAGCCTATCCGAGAGTTCCCGTCAAATCCGATATAGAAAAACCGAATGTTGAGCTGGATCTTTGATCCGGCTCTTTGCTACTATTAGGATTTTGAATCCTAGTTACTGTTCAAGTTTTGCAAATTGGTAAAATAAGTTGTATTAATTGAGTTGTTATAGACAGGTGTAAACCAAGTTTATTATTTTTGTTTTAGTTAATTCTATTGTGGATAAAATTGATAAAAAGGTAATTATATTTTTAACATTAATATAGAATGTATTAATTATTCTTAATTTTGATTCTCAAATAAGAACTTAAAAAATTTGACAATGAATGACAATGAATTGATTTTTGATGATCAATTAAATATAGAATCAGAAGAAGAAAGTTCAGAAGAGGATTACTCTGAAGATTTTCAAATAGATGAATATGAGTTGACCTCTAGCCCCAACGACTTTAATATTATGACAATAAACAGTTTCATTGAGTCGGGAGCAATTATTATACCTGGTTTTCAGAGAAATTTTGTATGGGACATTAAAAGGGCTTCAAAATTAATTGAATCAATAATTTTAGGACTTCCAGTTCCTCAAATATTTTTATATGAAGAGGCTAAAAATAAATTTTTAGTAATGGATGGACAACAAAGATTGATGACGATTTTTTATTTTATAAAACAAAAATTTCCAAAGAGAGAGAGAAGAACTGAACTAAGAGAGATTTTTTCTAAGAACGGAAATATTCCCGATGAAATCCTTTTTGATGAGGAATATTTTACAACCTTTAAGTTAAGTTTATCAAAAACAAAGGAACGTCATAAAAATAAATTTAATGGTTTAACATACAAAACTCTCGGAGAATATCGCACTCAATTTGAATTAAGACCAATTAGAAATGTTATTGTTAAACAAAATGTTCCAAAAGATGATAATTCTTCTGTTTTTGAAATTTTCAATAGGCTTAATTCAGGCGGTATAAATTTGACACCACAGGAAATAAGAGGTAGTCTTTATCATTCAAAGTTCTATGATTTATTATATAAACTAAATTTAGAGCCAGTCTGGAGAAAGTTATTAAGAACCGAGGCTCCTGATTTACACATGAGAGATGTTGAGTTATTACTCAGAGGTTTTGCTATGATGATTGATGGAGATAATTATTTTTCTTCACTTGCTAAATTCCTTAATGATTTTTCAAATAAAATGAAAAAAATCACACCTGATAAGATCATTTTTTACGAATCTTACTTTAAATCTTTCCTTGAACATTGTTCAGAATTACCTGAAGAAACATTTATTAATAAAAAAACAAAACGTTTTAATACTTTTCTGTTTGAAGCCATTTTATTTGCAACCTCAATAGATAAGATTAACAACAATCAATTATATTCAGGAAAAATAGATCTTTCGAAAATTAAACTCATGGAATCGGATAGTGAATTTAATGAATTCTCAATTGCAGGAACCACAAATAAATCTAGTGTTGTAAAAAGATTAGAAATTGCAAAAAAGTATTTTATTTAAAATATGGAAAAAACAATAGTTGATATTTTATATGAAGACTTTTTAAACCTAAATCAATTTCTTATTAAAAATGAAGAGCCATCATTTACTGTATTAATTGATGATCATTTTAGAAAATCTTTATTATTAAGTTCTGCGAGTTTTTTTGAATATCAAATTTGCAATATTCTGACAGAATATTTTCATAACACCACTAATTCAAATTTAATAATCACTTCTTTCTTAAAAAACAAAGCAATATCTAGGCAATATCATACTTTTTTTTGTTGGGATGCCGCTAATGCAAACAATTTTTTTGCATTATTCGGTGAAAAATTTAAAAATCATATGACTGCTATAATTAAAGATAATGAAAAACTTGAATCATCAATTAAAGACTTTATGGAAATCGGGAGAGAAAGAAATAGACTGGTTCATCAAAACTATGCGAATTATACTATTGAAAAAACAGTTGACGAAATTTTTAATTTATTTAAATCTGCTCAGTATTTCATGGAAATATTTAATGTGAATATTAATTCAGTTTCGAATTAAAAGGAATACAATTAGCATATATAATACACGGTTGTGATTTAGCAGGGGTAGATAAGCAAGTTTTTAGTAATTTGGTAAAAGTTAGACTGGAGAAAGAGACACTACTTCGAACTCCCTAGCGTTTATTCGCAACAAATGTAGAGAGTCATAAAATAAAACCTCAAACAAAGTTATCTTCTTTGCAAGAATTAGAAAATGAAAAAAATAATTCCAACACTAGCCCTATTGATAATATTAGATATTTCAGTGTACTCACAAATTGTGTATTCAAGAAAAGTTGAAACAGGATATTTGAAATTTCTTGGTACTACAGTTCAGGTTGACCCGGGACCCACTTGGAGAGGATATAATTTAGACAAAAAACAAAATGGAATTGATCTTAATCTTATTAATGGAATAAAACTGAAAGAAAAGTTATTCTTAGGGCTCGGGTTTGGATATCTAAACTTTGAAGGAATTAATGGATTTTCTATTTTCTCAGACCTCGAATTCTTGACATTAAAAACGAAGTTAACGCCATTACTAAACCTGAAAATTGGATATAATCACATATGGAATCAATATGAAAATGGAAAAGGAAGTGCGACTGTGGAACTAGGCACAGGGTTAGCTTATAAACTGAAAGAGAAACTTAATATTTATGTGCAATTTGGATTTTTAATGACACAACAATCATTGTTGATGCCGATCCGAATTGGGGTAAACTTTTAGGAATTTATAGATATACATAATTTATACCCCGTTCTGAGGCTTTAGCTTCAACTTTTCTATTCCGCTAAACGTTGCCTTCACAGCTCTTAAACAACAAAAAACCCTGCTTTCGCAGGGTTCATTCATTAAATCTTGTCAAGGGCTATCTCCAGTACAGCCCTCTCCCCATGTACAATACTAACGGTTGTTGTCTTATCCTTGTACCCCGGCTTCTGCGCGGTAACTATATATTTGCCTTCCTCCATGTTTTTCTCGTTTAGCCCACCCCCTTTAGCCGTTTTACGAACTATGCTCTGCTTAGCGGTTTGGCTAGCACTCCTCTGTAGCCCATCATCGGGCGTAATGGTAAGGGTAGTATTGGCTAGCGGCTCTCCCGTTTGGGCATCGGTTACCAGAACCTTTAGCACCAGTGAGCCTACTCTTATACTAATAACCTTGCGTACACTCTTATACTCGTTGTAGAAATCGGGGTGCGAAATCCGCACCATCTCAATCAGCTTATCTGGATTAATAGTATGTAGAGTCGAAACAAAATAGGATGAACCTAAACTTCATCTATATTTCTGTTCGCTTTCCAATTTAGTTTCTTATTTTTGCATATAGGGTTATGAATTAATGATATGATTTTGAACAAATTCCATATTTTTCTCAACAAACTTGGATTTTCTGAAAAGGAACTTTCAGAGGCTCAGGATAATCTATTCACATACTCATTAAGCAATACTCCCAAACTTGAGATTTCATATTTCCACGTTTCTTCCCCCAATGACATTTTTAATATTCACCGCTTACTTTGGAACGAAAATAAGATTCAAACCTTTATTGCGATAGATGATTTTTATTCTTATGTCATCAATGCAAAAACGAAACCCGACAGCAAAAAACCTCTGTCAGGGAAAATAATTTCTTTTGACTATGGTGTTAACTCTGAAGGATTCGAGATAGAGAGTATTCAGGAAATTACAAAGGATTATATTGACTCATCTTATTTCTTCGATTTTGTTATTAAAAACAAGAAAAAAGGAACTGAAGTAGATAAAGATTTGTTATTAAACCTGATAACTCTTCGAAATAAGTTAATACACGAAAATAACGAAGATGTAATTCATCGTCTTATTTTAAGATGTCTATTCTTTAAATATCTCGAAGACAGAAAGATATTCTCTGAAAGCTATTTGGTTAAAACGCTCCAAACTGGTCAGCAGAGTGAATTAATAAGGATTTTCAACGAAGTAGCCAAGATCAATGGAGATGTTTTCAAATACGAAAATTTGATTGAATCAGACATCGAATCCTCTTACCTTACGGAACTTTTAGCATTTTTTAGTAGTGATTATCGAACAGGTCAATTGAGTCTTTTCCCCTATCAGTTCGATAAAATTCCTGTTCAGCTAATTAGTCACGTTTATGAAGCTTTTCTCCAAAGTGATGAAAAGAAAGGAAGGGGAATTTATTACACACCTGCTTTTGTCGTTAACTTTATGCTTGACCAATCGCTAAAACCTAGATTGGTTGAAAATAATAATATCTCAGTTCTCGATCCAGCGGTTGGTTCGGGAGCTTTTTTAGTGGAAAGTTTCAAGGCAATAATCAATTCTTATCCAACTAAGCCTCTCTACGAAAAGAAAAAAGAAATTTTACAGAATCAACTATTTGGAATTGACATTGATCCGAAGGCCTTACAAATAGCTGCATTTAGCTTGTATTTAGCTTTGCTCGAAGATGAGGACCCTGAATTTATCCGTGAAAAAATTAAAAATTCACATCCTATACTGCCATCACTGATAGGATCAAACTTAATATGTGCGAATGCAATTACCGACAACGTTTTTGAAGATAAAAAATTCGATTGCATTCTATCTAATCCACCATGGGGTTCGGTTGAGCCTGGCGAAGATCAGGAAACAATAAAAGAACGAAATGCGATAGGTTCAAAAGGTGAGAATGGTAACATGCCAGAATATCTGAATGTTTCAGATTATGAACGTTCTCAGGCTTTTCTGATACGTGTAAAAAAATGGAGCAAGCCTGAAACAGTTTTTTCATTGATTGTTAAAAACTCAATTTTACTGAATGATAATTCTCTCGATTTTCGCAGGGAATTGCTGGGGTTATATCAAATCAACTATTTCTTTGAACTATCAAATTACAACAAAATACTTTTCAAAAAACATATAATTGGAAAAGTCGGCAATAAAGATGTTGTCATTGGAGCAACTGAACCTTGTGCAATTCTGATATTTGAAAACAAGAAACAAGAAAATTCAGTTTTAACCTATATTTCACCTAAGCTAAATGGCTTTTCGGAAAACCTGAATGTTATCCATTTTACTGAAAAAGACAAGAATGAAATTGAACAGAGAATGTTTATTTTGGATGATCTTTTATGGCGGATTTTGGTAAATGGAGGTTTGGAAGATTTTATGCTTATTAAAAATAAGATAAATATTCAAAGAGATATTACTGTTGAATGTCGAGCCGGATTTCAACCAAAACAGAATATGGAACAATTGGGGCCTCCAATTTGGAAGAATATAATAGAACCAAATGATTTTAAACAATACACAATCATAAAGACTCTTAAAAAATTCAACTGGAATCAAAAGTTACACAGAAGAAGAGATGAAAATATTTTTAATGGAAATCGTATCATTGTTACAGTTAGGCCATTAGAGTCCGATAAAATAAGGTTTAGAGGTATTGAATTAAACGACGAGATACTACACAAACACAATATCCTCTCTATTAAGCTAAAAGAAGATAATAATGATATAGATGTTCATTCTCCTTATTTGGGTTTAATAAACTCCAGTTTATTCGGATATTACTTCTACAATGTTTCTTCTCAATGGGGAAAAGGTGAAGAAAAAAGAGATACGATAAGGAACGTAGATGTAGAAAAATTGCCTTTTATTCGTATTGCTAAAGAATCAGATGATTATTCAAGACTCTTTGGATTAGTTAAACAAATTGAAGAAAAGAAAAGTCTTGATTATGATACATCTGTTATAGAAAACAATCTTGATGAACAAATCTTTGATCTCTACAATCTAAAAGAGTACGAAAAAGAAATCATTCGTGAATTTTATCAGATCAAAGTAGAAAGAACTGGAATAAAACGTTTTGTTAATCAATCGGATATTAAAAACTACATTTCAAAATTTTCTGAGGTTTTTGAATTGATGCTAGATGATAACAGTAAATTAGTTGCATCCTATAGAATATCTGCCAATATTGGAGCAATAATTCGCTTTACCATTGTTGATTCGGACAGAATTCAGGAACCGACAGAAGATAATACACTTGAAGTATTAAATTTTGTAAAGAAAAAACAACTTCAAAAAGCCGATATATCAAAAATCATAAACGAGGATAAAGTAAAACTATACGAGGATAAATTCTTTTATCTTATAAAAAGTAACCTTTTCAAGGATTGGACCATTAGGCAAGCCACAAAAGATGCCAAAGAAGAATTAGGCCTAATGCTTTCAAATCTTCCAGCTGCGCATGAGTAAAAATCAATCATATTACCAGTTTGGATTGCAGCGTTTAAAGTATAAATCAGCAAAAGATTTGTATGAAAATCTATTCTTATCTGCAATCATTGATACATACGGGCGTATAGACAAATCAGGTGATATCGAAAATAATATTCGTGATAGGTTTATTTGGGATTTGGAAAGGAATAATCCTACAACTAAAAACTTAATTGATAATAATATCTTACTTTTAGATTTTGAAAGACAACACTTTGTGGATCAAATAGAGAAAAGAAGAACGGATATTGTTTTTTTCATTTCTGGCTTTGAAAAATTCATTATTGAATGCAAATGCCTTCATCAACAACCATCTAAAAATAAATCCTATAATGACGAAGGTGTAAAGCGTTTTGTTGAATTAAAATATGCTGAAAAAAATCAATATGCTAGTATGATTGGATTTGTGGTCTCTGGAAATATTTCAGAAGTATTTTTTGCCACCCAGACTAGTGTGTCAAATTATTATCCTTCGAATCCGAATACATTTCACGATCAAGTGAGCCCAAATTGGAAATATAGTTTTAAATCTATTCACAAACGCATAAACGATACCGATATTTTAATCTATCATTTGATTTTCCCTTTTTCAAGTTAGCAAATAATTAAATTGAAAGATTTTATAAAGCCATTCTATGGATTGAACTTGAGTGAAAACAAACTACATTCAAAGCTGTTTTCCATAACACCATCTTATACAACATCCGTGTAGTACAATGGCATTATGCAAAATAGCACCCTCATTAAGTTGAGGCGAAAGCCTCAACTTTTCTATTCCTCTAGGCTTTGCTTTCACAGTACTCAAACAACAAAAAACCCTGCTTTCGCAGGGTTCATTCGTTAAATCTTGTCAAGGGCTATCTCCAGTACAGCCCTCTCCCCATGTACAATACTAACGGTTGTTGTCTTATCCTTATACCCCGGCTTCTGCGCGGTAACTATATATTTGCCTTCCTCCATGTTTTTCTCGTTTAGCCCACCCCCTTTAGCCGTTTTACGAACTATGCTCTGCTTAGCGGTTTGGCTAGCACTCCTCTGTAGCCCATCATCGGGCGTAATGGTAAGGGTAGTATTGGCTAGCGGTTCACCTGTTTGGGCATCGGTTACCAGAACCTTTAGCACCAGTGAGCCTACTCCTATGCTAATAACCTTGCGCACACTCTTATACCCGTTGTAGAAATCGGGGTGCGAAATCCGCACCATCTCAATCAGCTTATCAATCTTAATGTAAGTATCAGCAAGGACTTTGAATAGATCTGCGAGGTGTCGGGTAGCCTGCTTCTTATCGGTAGTGCCCACTCGCCTTTGGGGGAAGGCATCGTTAAAATTCGTAATAGCCGTTTGCAGCTCATCCAAATTGGCTCTTGTAACGCCATAGCCATCTAGCAAGCCTAAATTATCCTTAGCATGGTCATAAATAACCTGGCAGCGGCTTTTCAACTCCGTATCGGAACTTCTTTTCAAATCGCTTTCGGAGTAATTAATCTTAGCAAGAAATACGGGGTTGTTTACATTGGTTGCGTATGCAACCATCCTACGGGCAATATCAACAGCGGGCACAATAAGCGTTGCCTTCAGCTGGTTTTTGTTTGCCGTAATCCCTGTCTTATCCAGCTCTTGGAGCTGCTGCGCTGCCTGTATATCGGCGTTTGTAGTTTTAATTTCTGTGTAATAGGTTACAAAATTTGGCAGGCCATCGGTAATAGAGGAATAATTTCTTAGGAAGATTTCTGTCGACATCGACATTCTAATGTTGCCGTCTTGTTTGCTTGTCATATTCTTAAGATTTTTAGGATGAATAAATTGTTAATTACAAAAGGCTTAAAAACATCATTTTAAATTCGTAATAGTTAAATTAAAACATGCTTAGTAAAAACATAAAATATTTTTGATTAAATGTATTTTTACAACAAACGGCAGCTAGTATTATTTTATTATATACGAGTAGCATTTATTCTACCTACACTTGGCTTAGTATAACTTTAGGTTAGCCATGAATGCTAATCGACTGGCAATGAATGAGGATATAAATTGGCTGAACGATTAGCAGATTACTATGAACACTCGCCAGATAGCTATGAACGCTTGACAGATAGCTATGAACGCTTGACAGATTGCTATGAACACTCGCCAGATCGTTTTGAAGGGCTGACAGATCGTTTTGAAGGGCTGACAGATCGTTTTGAAGGGTTGACAGATCGTTTTGAACACTTGACAGATGGCTATGAACACTCACCAGATCGTTTTGCATGGTCGCCAGATCATTATGAAGGGTAGTCAGATTGTTATGAAGGCTAGACAGACGATTTTGAAAGAAGGTGAAATGATAAGAGTTCCGAACTTTTTAAAAGTTCGGAACTCTAGGGTTTCCCTTGTTAAGTCGGATATGGAAAAACCAAATATTGAACTGTATTAAAAATTAGGTTCTTTGCTAATATGAGGATTTTTAATCAGTTTAAATTTAATTTGCTAAATTCGACTTTGAAACCTGTTGGTTGCGGGTTTGAATATTATAACTATGCTATCCTTCTAAAGCCTTAATCGAGTGAAAAAACTATACTCTTACAACCTTATAACAAGGATTATATTTTTATTATTGACCCCAACGCTGTTTCGGGCATTAAACTTTGCATTTATATGGCATTCTATTTATTGGGGAACAATTACCTTGGTTGTAATAATTTGGGGTGTTATAATTTTGATTTCTCCGCTTGTTGGTAGGATAGGGTGTGGTTGGATTTGCTTTATGGGCACAATTCAAGATATTACAAGCCAACGTTCCATATTTCATATAAAGTGGAAAAAATCCATTGTTTGGATACGAATTCTTAATATCTGTGCATTTTTCACAACTGCATTTATCTTCTTCTTCGTTCGATTAGATTTTGGAACAATTACCGGATTCAAATTTGACCTGTGGTTTTTAGATATGGACTTCAATCTGCACTACAAACAAGTATGGCTTTATGATACATTGGGTGCTGTTTTAATGGGATTATTATTAGAACGTCGTTGGGTGTGCCGCAACCTATGCTTTATGGGTGCATTATGCGCATCAGGGGCTTCAATTTCCAGATTAATACCAGTGGTTGATTCACAGAAATGTAATCTTTGCGGTAAATGCGAAAATGATTGCTTAGTAAGAATTCCAATTAAACACTATGTTGCGAATAATAATGGGTTGGTAACTAATTCAGAATGTCTACTATGCGGAAAATGTATTGAGAGTTGTAAATATAAAGCAATGAAGATTAAATTTATATGGAATCGGAAAAAGTACATTCAAAAGCTCAGTTTTGTGCATGAGAAAAATGATTAAAATAGTCACAAGAGGCATAAATCAATGATGATTTTAAAAGAACTATATTTGTATAAGGATGTCAAATATCAGACCTATACATCTATTTTTTGGTGGATAGATATGGGGGAATTAGACAAATAAATGAGTTAGGCAACATTATTAAGGACAATAAATCATCAGACTGACGGGTATATTTAAATTAAAATAAACTGAAAGGAGGCATACTATGAATAAAGATAAGAAAATGATATTAGGATATATTACAGGAGGATTACTAGTTATTGGATTAATGCCTTTAACTATTTATATAATTACTTCGTTATTGGATAAAATATTTAGACTAGAAATCATCCAGAATTCGATAATAAGATGGTTCAGTATCATATTGTTGATTGTAATTGGATTAATTTATGGAATTTGGTCAATAATTATTCAAAACACTATTGGAAAAGGAGGTCCTGTAGAAATAGGGAATATAGAAATAAGTCCTAAAACAGAGAATCTTGTTGTATCAGGACCATATAAAAACACAAGAAATCCTATGTTATTTGGGACTTTTTTAATATATTTTGCTTTTGCACTATTTATTAACTCAATAACCTCTGTTATATTAGTCCTTGCAATTTTTGTTTTTATGTTGACAGTTGTTGTGAAAATGGAAGAAAAGAGATTATTAAAAGATTTTGGAAATCAATATGAGGAATACAGAGGAAAAGTTTCAAAGTTCATTCCATGGTTCAAAAAAACAAATAATAAAAACTGTTTAACTATTGAATTTATTTCACATCGAAAATTGAATAAATTAAAGATACGGCATGAGAGCACCAAAAATAACGTTGCCTAACACACAATATAGCCAATAAGGGTTTAAGAGGTATGCCAAGTGCATCGCCCGCAGGCAAGTTTCGTATCGGGCGATAGGAACGTAGCCATGCAATCCCTTACGGCGCATAGCCTAAAACGGTGTATGTCATGCTATGACGACCAACCAACACGAATGATTATTACTTACAGATTGACAAAATGAAGAAATATTTAGAATTAACCTTTTGGCAGAAGATCACACATTTTTTTATAGTTCCTTTTCTTTTTTTCATACCAGCAATGATAGTTATCGACCTATTTAAAATTTTTGCAACAAATTCTTATGCTGGATTACGTTCCGTGAATGAATTATTGATGGTTTCTTTGCCTTTCCTTGTTCTAGGAATTGCCTTTATTTTCATTCAGAAAAGAAGATTGACATTTAAAATAATAGACATAAAATACACAAATGATCAATTCGATGAAACCGTTAGAAGAACTGTAGATGATCTTAATTGGAAAATTGAGCACAATAATAAAAATTTATTTCGCGCGTATAGAGGATCTAACTGGACAGGAAGTTGGGGTGAAATGATAACAATAATTAAGGAAGACAATAGATTGTATTTAAACAGCATTTGTGACCCTAATAGAATGAGTTCGGTAGTTTCATACGGTTGGAATAAAAAGAACCTGAAAACGTTCATAATTCACTTGAAAGCAGTAGTTAAGGAACAAAACGTAGACAATGAATAAAAGCACGCCACACAACGCGTGGTTATACCCACTGGGGTTGACTTGCAAACAGGAAAGTTTAACGTGGGATATAGAAGCTGCAGCTTACTCCCAAGCATGCCCAGCCACGGGAGCCGTTAAAACAATTTAAATAAAGAATTATGACCAAAGCAATTAGAGTTTACTCCTTAATGATTATCCTGCTTGGATTTATAGCACCAAGCGTAATTTATGGGCAAGATATTAATATGAAGATTGGGTTAAGAGATAGTATTAAATCCGAAATTCTTCATAACAGCAGAAAGATTATGATACATCTACCGGATAGCTATTCCAAATCCAGTAAATCATATCCTGTGATGTATCAAGTTAAAGGCGATACAGCTTCAATGTTAGAAGTTATTTCGACTGTTAATCGCTTGGCTCTTGGAGAAGAAATTATGCCCGAGATGATTATAGTTGCAATAGAAACTGTAAGCGGAAAGGATGTGTGGCCAACAGATACGACCACGGCTAAAGGAGTTAATGATTTTCAGGCTTTTTTTGAGAAAGAACTTATTCCCTACATCGGAAAGAAATATAGAACTACGGATGATAGGATTTTGTATGGACAATCAACAACCGCTGTATTTACTCTTTACACTTTTATAACCAAACCAAAATTGTTTAACTCATATATTGCTTGTAGTGGTGCATTTCCATTTTGTGAAAATTATTTTAAAGAAATAAGCCTTAAGTCCTTTCAACAGTATGATAAATTCAATGGTCAAAAAATCTTTATTACAAATGGACTTAAAGACCCGCTAATTGCTCAAGTCAATTCACTTCAACAAATGACAGATTTTTCTAATTTAGTTAAGGAGAAATTGGGAAATAGGGTAGCATATAAATATTTGACTTATGAAAACGAAGGACATGTACCTTTTCATAGTTTATTCGATGGTTTGAAGTTTATTTATCAAACTAATGAAAAGAAATAAACTACTGGTAACATGCGGTTCTTAGGGCAGAGATGGTAATATGAATTATTGCGTATATTTAGAAAAATTATAACATGGGATGATGGAGTTGCCAGTTAATTCAGCAACACTCCAAGCCATGTAATCTCTAGTAAAAATTGAATAAAGACTCACAATATGACAGAGAATAACGATAGAATAGATCAGCTTGTTAAAAAGCTTGATTCTTTAATGCAAAGACAGGATGGTTTTTGGAGAGAGATAAGTGAACTGCGTGAACAGATCAACAATCTTAAGTCCTTGCAAACAAAGGGGAGGGTTGAAGAAACGAAAAAAATAGTTGTAGATCAGCCTATTGCGGCTGATGCTAAAAAGGAGACTGTAGCATCAATATATAAAGCACATAAAGAGGAGAAATCCAAGGAACAACCTGAGTATTCAAATATTAATTCCGATATAACTCCAAAGTTAAAAACAGATTTCGAGAAATTTATTGGGGAAAATCTAATCAATAAAATAGGTATTATTATTACTGTAATTGGGGTTGCAATAGGGGCAAAATACTCTATAGAGCATCAGTTAATTAGTCCACTTACTAGAATAATATTGGGCTACCTAGTAGGATTAGGGTTACTTGGATTTGGCATTAAACTGAAGAAGAATTACAAAAACTATAGTGCTGTGCTTGTTAGCGGGGCAATAGCAATTATGTATTTCATAACCTATTCGGCATATAGCTTTTACAGCCTGATACCTCAAGAGATTACCTTCCTTTTAATGGTCTTTTTCACTGCATTTACTGTAATTGCTGCTATTAACTATAATCTTCAGGTTATTGCACATATAGGACTTGTTGGTGCATACGCTGTTCCCTTTTTATTAAGCGATGGATCGGGGAGAGTGGCTATACTATTCAGCTATATGTCCATTATTAACATTGGCATTTTGGTAATTGCCTTTAAAAAGTACTGGAAATCACTTTTCTATTCAGCATTTGTATTTTCGTGGCTTATTTTCTCATCATGGTTCGCTTCAAAGTATAATGCAGATGAGCACTTCAATTTAGCACTGTTATTTATATCTATCTTCTTTGTGACTTTCTATACTATCTTTCTTGCATACAAGCTGCTACAAAAGGAGAAGTTTAATGCAGGAGATATTTTGTTGTTGCTATCAAACTCATTTATATTTTTCGGTTTTGGTTATGCCATATTAAGCAACAATACTACAGGAAAGGAACTTTTGGGGCTGTTCACTTTATGTAATGCCATTATCCACTTTGGGGTGAGCACAATAATTTACAGGCAAAAACTTGCCGACAGAAATCTGTTTTTCCTTGTGGTTGGATTGGTTTTGGTCTTTATAACCATTGCCATTCCAGTTCAGCTGGATGGGAATTGGGTAACATTATTATGGGCAATTGAAGCAGCATTGCTATTCTGGATAGGTAGAACGAAAAATGTTCCAGCGTATGAAATACTTTCATATCCACTTATGCTTTTAGCTTTTATTAGTATCGGGCACGATTGGTTTGCTATTACCCATTATAGCCAAGAACAACCAGAATATTGGATTTTCCCATTTCTCAATATCAATTTCTTATCCGCTCTATTGGTTGTTACCTCTTTTGCTTTTATTCTTTACCTGAATAGTAGTAAAAAATATGTCTCATTTCTATCTTCAAAAAGAGGATTAAATTCAATAATTACTTTTGCAATTCCTACTATTCTACTAATCGTCCTTTACAACTCAATTAGGCTCGAAATTGCAACTTACTGGAATC
Organism: Bacteroidales bacterium; assembly: GCA_013141385.1. Taxonomy (NCBI): domain Bacteria; kingdom Pseudomonadati; phylum Bacteroidota; class Bacteroidia; order Bacteroidales; species Bacteroidales bacterium. The sequence continues at coordinate 36,374 of JABFRB010000037.1, forward strand.
AGCTATATGTAGATTCTGCCATTAGGATAAAAGTAGACGATCAGGAATTTCCAAACATCTACATGAATGATGCTCTAAATTTTTTCAAAAGAATATGGATAATTAACTATACTTTGCTGTTCTTCTCGGTTTTATCGATTGTGAATATTAAAAAACTTAAAAATGCCGTTTTTGGGTATATTAACCTTGCATTGAATACCCTATCAGTAGTGATATTTCTTACTATAGGATTGTACATTCTGAGCGAACTTAGGGATAATTATCTACATCAAACACTGTCGGAATATTATCACAGAGGTGGCTTTTATATTGGGATACGATATGTCTCTTTCGCTTTTATTGGGTTGATGTTAGCATCTTGTTACATGTTAATTAATCAAGATTTCATAAAATCAACCTCTTCAAAACTGGTAAGCGCATTTGATTTACTGCTTTACACCTCTGTGCTTTGGATTTTAAGTAGTGAGCTGATTGCATGGTTGGATATCATGAAATCCACACAGGAATATAAACTCGGGTTAAGCATATTGTGGGGTGTATACGCTCTGCTTTTAACTGTTTTAGGCATCTGGAAAAAAGTAAAGCATCTGCGCATCTTTGCCATTGTGCTTTTTGGAATAACCCTAATTAAACTTTTCTTCTATGATATGTCACACCTTGAAACTATTCCTAAAACCATTGTCTTCGTATCATTGGGAGTACTTCTTTTAGTAATTTCATTTCTTTACAATAAATATAAACATAAGATATCCTAAGAAGATGAAAGTTAAACTAACATATCTGTTGCTATTTCTTTGCTCATTCTCCTTTGGGCAAATTAACCAATATGGCTACAAAAGAGAATTGATGGAGATAAAGGATCAATGGCACAAAGTGACTTTACCTAACGAAATATTTGGAAAGGTTTTGCCCGATCTCTCTGATGTTAGAATTTACGGTATTACCAAAAATAATGATACCATTGAAGCACCATATATTTTGCGGTTTGTATCGGAAAAAATATCACAGAAAGATGTGTCATTTAATTTGATCAATCAGTCAAAAAACGATAATGGATATTATTTTACATTTGAGATACCCACAAAAGACGCTATAAACCAATTAAATCTTGATTTTGGGCAACAAAACTTTGATTGGAGATTAGCTTTAGAGGGAAGTCAAAATCAGCAGGAATGGTTTACAGTTGTTGAGAACTATAGAATCCTATCGATTAGAAATGAGCTGACCAATTTTCAATTCACAAAGGTAGTCTTCCCTAATTCAAAGTATCGATATTTCCGATTACACATTAATAGCAGTGTAAAACCCGATTTTATAGCAGCAAAAATATCATTGATTGATATTATTGATGGAGATTTCAGAAGTTATAATTTCTGTTCAATTAAAACTGAGAACGACAAGCAGAATAAGCAAACCATAATTAATTTTAACCTGAAATCGGCTGTTCCTGTATGCTACCTTAAAATTTTTGTAAAGGATACTTTTGATTACTACAGACCAATAACAATTAAATACTTAACCGATAGTGTTAATACCCAGCAAGGATGGAGGTATAGTTACAGCACTTTAACATCAGGTACGCTTAATTCGATTGAGGGAAATGTGTTTTTATTCAGTAGCACCATTCTCAATAAGTTAAAAGTAGTAATAGAGAATCATGATAATAAGCCATTGCAGATTGATTCATTGGTAGTAAAAGGTTATGTGTACGAACTATTAGGACGTTTTACCGAACCTGCAACCTACTACTTAACCTATAGAAACAATCAAGCATCAAAGCCCCAATACGACATTAACCGCTTTACCGATAAAATCCCTACAACCCTAAAAATATTAAGATTAGGTGATGAGCAATTAATCGGCAAACAAATCAAAACCAAAACAGAACCTCTGTTTCAGAACAAGATTTGGCTTTGGCCCATTATGGCATTAATTATTATTCTGCTTGGATGGTTTTCAATTGGAATGATAAAAAAGAAATAGGAATTTGAACTATTTGCCTTCAATTCCTTCAGAATTATATAGCTGAAGTCCCGTCAAATCTAATATATAAAAGCCAAACGTTGAAAATGATTTTTGAACGGCTCATTCCTGATATTAATGTTTAGTAGTGCTATTTCTTTTAAATTTGTGAACTTAAATATTCATCTATTGTTATTTTATAAACACTACTTAAAAGAATTGCGAAAGGATGCAAGAATCAATGCTTAATATTCCAGATACTAATCAGGAGAGGGTTGTTATAATCGGATGCGGTTTTGCTGGCCTTGAAATGGCCAAGAGGCTTAAAAAATCAAATTTTCAGGTAGTACTGATCGATAAGAATAACTATCATCAATTTCAGCCACTTTTTTATCAGGTTGCCACTGCGGGTTTGGAGCCTCGTGATATATCATTTCCCATAAGAAAAATATTTCACGAGCAAAAGGATATTATAATCCGTATTTCCGAGGTAACAGGGATTAACGCCGAAAATAAAACGGTTGAAACAGCAATCGGTAATTTAAAATATGATCATCTGGTTTTAGCTCAGGGGGCAACCACATCGTATTTTGGTTTAAATAATGTAGAGAAGTTCTCTCAACCCATGAAGAGTGTTATTGAGGCATTGGAAGTACTTAATTCAATACTTCATAACCTCGAGGATGCATTGGTTAATACAAATCCAGATAGTGTTGATGAGCTAACTAAAATAGTTATTGTTGGTGGTGGACCAACTGGCGTGGAACTTTCAGGAGCATTAGCTGAGATGAAACGATATGTTTTCCCAAAGGACTACCCCGAACTTGATTGTAGTAGGATTAGGATTATACTTGTTGAGGCATCGTCAAGGCTTCTTGGCGGGTTATCGGAGAAATCGTCGATTAAGGCCGAAAAGTTTTTGAAAAAACTTGGTGTTGAAATAATGAAAGATACTCAGGTTGTAGATTATGATGGGAGCACAATAAAGTTAAAGGACAAAGATTCAATCAAATCCAAAACCCTTATTTGGGCTGCTGGTATTAAAGGAAATGAGATTCAGGGTTTTTTACAAGAGGTGAATACCAAATCGAAACTGTTGATTGTTGATCAATTTCACAGGGTTAAAGGCTATGATAATATTTATGCAATTGGGGATGTTGCAGCAATGATCTCGGATAAATGGCCTGCTGGGTATCCGCAAGTTGCACAGGTTGCAATACAATCGGCACGAAACTTGGCTCGTAACTTAATCTACGAAAAGAAGGGTAGGAGCCCAAAACCCTTCCATTATTTCGATTGGGGCACAATGGCTACCGTGGGAAGAAATAAAGCAGTAGTAGACCTAAAATACATTAAATTTCAAGGGGTAATTGCATGGTTTGCCTGGATGTTCATCCATCTTCGCTCAATATTCGGGGTAAAGAATAAAATTCTAATACTTATTAACTGGATTTGGAGTTACATCACTTACGATCAATCGTTGAGGTTAACGTTTTTACCTAAGAATTTTCGATTCTCCAGAAAAGGTTAGTTAGAATAAGTACTTAAAGTGCCTAGAGTACTTCGAGTGCCTAGAGTTATTCGTGTATTTCTAACTTTAAGTACTTTAGGCACTCAAGGCACTCAAAGTACTTTACTTCTTTAATTGGTATATTCCTGTTTTATTGATGTATTTAAGAACATCCTCGGGTATATACATGCTAACATCATCTCCGTTAATAAGTTTTTCTCTTACAGAAGTTGAGGAGAAATCGAAAAGAGGCGCATTTATTTTTTTTACAGGATACTTACTTGTCAGCTCGCTCATATTGCTCCCTTTGCGTGGATAAATGAATATCTTATAATCATTAATGAGGGTGTTGTACTCTTTCCATTTGGTTATTGATTCCAATGAATCGGAACCGAGTATAATGATAAACTCTTTATCGGGGTATTTAGCCCCAAGGACTCTTAATGTATCAATGGTGTAGGAGGGTTTGGGCATATTCATCTCGATATCGCAAATAAGCATTCTGTTTTCATTAAAAGGGATTGCCTTTTTTACCATTTCGAGACGGTGATAATCGGGAGCAAGAATATCTTTTTCTTTAAGCGGATTTTGTGGACTTACCACAAACCACAACTCATCTACTTCCGTGAAGTCAACTATATAGTTAGCAATGGCCAAATGACCATTGTGGATTGGATTGAACGAACCAAAGAAAAGCCCTGTCTTCACTAGAGTATAGTTAGGTGAATGATTAAGAATTTATAAAGGCTTTTACAACATCTTCGGCTTCTTTAGATGATCTGTCAAGACAATCGTTAATTAGAATTTTATCGAATTGATTTGAATAGGTCATCTCTTCGGCTGCCTTTCCCACACGCTTATTTAAGGACTCTATACTCTCTGTTCCTCGTGATTCTAATCTTTGCTTTAGAGCCTCAATTGAAGGAGGTTTAACAAATATTGAAAGAGCATTGTTGCCAAACTGTTTTTTTAAGTTGATACCCCCTTTAACATCAACATCAAAAACAACCACATTATTTTTTGCCCAAATTCTTTCAATTTCCGATTTAAGAGTTCCATAGAATGAACCTTCGTAGACCTCTTCCCATTCAATAAATTCATTATTGGAAATTCTACGCATAAATTCATCAACGCTTAAAAAGTAATAATCTTTACCATCCACTTCACCATTACGTTTTGGCCTACTACAAGCAGAAATGGAGAATTCCAAATTTGGTAAAACCTTTAATAAATGCTTAACTATTGTTGTTTTTCCCGATCCTGAAGGGGCAGATAGTATAAGGAGTTTTCCTTGCATGCCTATAAAAGTTGACTGTTATTAGTTTTAAGTTGCCAGTTTAAAAATGTTTAATCGGATATGATTTATTGTAAGTTCGAAAGCGATAACCCAATATGGCTATGCTTATAGAATATTCAGAGATTGTTCTTTGATTTTTTCTAACTCATCCTTCATTAACACTACAAATTTCTGCATATCTGCTTGGTTTGCCTTAGAGCCGAGGGTATTAATTTCGCGTCCCATCTCCTGCAATATAAAACCTAGTTTTCGACCAACTGGAAGATCCTCATTCACGGTATTTATAAAGTATTTACAATGGTTTCGTAAACGAACTTTCTCCTCAGTAACATCCATCTTTTCTAAATAGTAAATTAGTTCCTGTTCAAATCTATCATTATCAATCTTTATTTCTTTCCCTAAATTCTTAAGGCTTTCCTGTAGTTTGCTTTTTACTGTTTCAAGACGTTGCTTTTCGAAAGGTTCAATTTTATCTAGTAAATCCTCAATTAGTCTAACTCGCTCGGTGATATCTTTTTCAAGTGCCTTGCCTTCCTGTTGCCTGAATAGAAACATTTTTTCTAATGCTGCATTTATACACTCGAAAACGGCATTCCACTCTTCGTCAGTTACCTCAACCTTTTCAATCTTAAGGACATCGGGTAGTCGTAGGATAGTTTGAAAAACAGGCTCTTGTGTAATAGATATATTACAATCGTTAGATATTTTCTGAATCTGGTCATAATATGATTTGAAAACCCCAGCATTGATAGGTAGTGAGGAGTTCTCTTTTTTCTCATCAACATTAATGTAAAAATCAATCTTCCCTCGTGTCAATTTCGATGTTAATAAATTACGAATGTCGTACTCCCTATCGCGGTAAATCATAGGAGTTTTAACATTTAAATCGAGTTGTTTGCTGTTAAGCGATTTCACTTCAACGGTAATGTTTTTCCCGTTAAACTGAATCTCCGCTTTCCCAAATCCGGTCATTGATATTAGCATAGTACATATATTATTATGCAAAAGTAGTTTTTTTGAGGACTCACTGAATCAATCTTATATTGAATTAACCCAAAATCAATAATTTAAAATAGAAGCGGGGTTAGTCAGCAGTATCCATAGCAATAGCTGGTTCAACAACTCCTTTCTTTTTCCAGTTTCCCATTTTATAGTATATGTATGAACCGAGTGTTCCAAAGCACCAAGTCATTGGAATTGCCCACCAAATACCATCAACTCCAAGGCTGGTATATTGACTTAGAGAGTAAGCTAGTGGAACTCGGACTATCCAAAGTGTGAAAAGGGAGATAAACATAGGAACTAGGGTTGCTCCAGCACCCCTTAACACTCCGTTATAGGTTTGCATGGTGGAAAAGAAGACGTAAAAAAGACTCACAATAATCAGGTATCTATGACCCGCTTTTGCAACCTCTGGATTGTTTGTGAATAGCAACATCAGATTATTACCCCATACAACCATTACAATAGTTATAATAGTACAAAATGTAGCTGACATTATGAATGTGGCACGTAGTCCTTTTTTTATTCTTGACACCTTATTTGCACCCAAATTTTGACCAACAAAACCTGAAAGAGCTGCAGAAAAATTCATGGCGGGGAGGGCTGCTAGCATATCGAGCCTACTTGCTGCTGTATATCCAGCAATAACAATGGTACCGTATGTATTAACAATACTATTTATTGCCATTGCGCCTAGTCCAAGTAATGTTTGTTGAACTCCTGTCGGGAGACCAATTTTAACGCTTTGCCAGAATATCTTCTTATCAAAATGAATGTTCTTAAGGTCAATACGAATAATATGATGATTTCGGTTTAGGTAAAATAGTATAGCTCCATAAGCAGCTGCCTGTGATATTAATGTAGATAATGCTGCTCCAACAATTCCCCATTTGAAAACAAGGATGAAAAGTAAATCGAGAAGAATATTAATAAAAATAGCGACGATCATGAAGTAAAGTGGTGTTTTGGAATCGCCAATTCCACGGAGAATTGATATTGTTGCGTTAAAACAAAACATTATTACTAAGCCTGATAGATTGATGTTTAGATATAGTTTAGCATCGTGCATTAGTTCGGAGGGCAATTGCAACAGTTTAAATAACCATCCGCTGCATAAAATGCCTATGATAGTAAGTGCTATTCCTGCAAAAAAGAGAAATATATTGATAGTATCAGATGAACGTCGAACTTTTTCATAATCTTTTGCACCGAAATATTGTGATACTACAACTGAGGTTCCCATTCCAATTCCAATGGTAAGCGAAATAAGGGTGAAAATTATAGGTGTTGATGCTCCAACCGCCGCTAATGCTTTTTCTCCAAGATATTTTCCAACAATTATGCTATTAACAACCTGGTAAAGTTGCTGGAAAACATTGCCTAGTAACATTGGTAGTGCAAATTGGAATATTAGCTTGGCCTCGTTCCCTTTTGTTAAATCTTTCATTAATTTTTTTAAAATGCAAAGGTGTATAAATTTCTTAAAAAGGAATAAAAAAACCGCCCAAATATAGGGCGGTCATTAAATAATCTCAAAAGAATATGGGCTTAAGTCCTTTCAAGTTCAACTGTAAAATGGCGCATAATAGGTGCTTCCCATAATATTCTTACCCCTTTTGTTATTTGATGTCGACGCTCAAAAACGTTTCCTAATGCAACGGCAATAACATCTATATGGCTATTTGTATAAACCCTTCGAGGTATTGCTAGTCTTAGAAACTCAAGGTCAGGGTAACGATTCTCACGGGTTAAAGGATCGCGATCAGCCAATATTGCCCCAATTTCCACACCACGGATTCCTGCTTCAAGATACAACTCAATGGCAAGTGTTTGCGCTCTAAATTGTTCTTTCGGAATGTTGGGAAGAACTTTATTTGCATCTACAAATATAGCATGACCTCCTGAAGGTGTTTGGAATGGGACACCAAACTCTTTTAAGCGATTGCCAAGGTATTCTACCTGTTTTATTCTAGTTTCGAGATAATTGAACTCAGTACCTTCATCAAGACCAACCGCAAGGGCATTCATATCACGACCACTCATACCACCATAGGTAATATACCCCTCGAACATAATATTGAACTTGGAGCACTGCCTCCAAAGTTCAGTATCGTTCATTGCTATGAAACCACCCATGTTTACAATAGCATCTTTCTTGCTACTCATGGTCATGGCATCGGCATATGAAAACATCTCAAGAGCTATCTCTTTTATTGTTTTATTTTCGTAGCCCTTTTCTCTAATTTTGATGAAATATGCATTTTCGGCAAAGCGAGCAGAGTCGAAAACTATCATTTTCCCATATTTCCTTGCAACCCTATTGGTTTCCTTTAAACATGCCATCGACACAGGTTGTCCTCCTGCTGTATTATTAGTAAGGGTTACAATTACAAAAGGCACTTTACCTGCATTCTCCGAAAGAAATTTATTGAGTTTAACAGTATCGACATTCCCTTTAAATGGGTGATATGCTTCTGTGTTAGATGCCTCATCAATAGTGCAATCTATGGCATGTGCTCCACGAAACTCAATGTGACCTTTTGTTGTATCGAAATGGGAGTTTCCTGGCACAAAATCACCCTCTTTAACAAGAACTGAAAAGAGAACATTTTCAGCAGCACGCCCTTGATGGGTAGGTAAAAAATGATCAAATCCAACGATATCTTTTATTGCTTGCTTTAGGTTGTAGTAGGAAGATGCGCCTGCGTAGCTCTCGTCACCTAACATCATGGCACTCCACTGACGATCGCTCATTGCGCCAGTTCCAGAGTCGGTAAGCAGGTCAATAAAAACTTGGTTGCTTTTTAGGTTGAATAGATTATACTTTGCTTCCTTAATCCATTGTTCACGCTCTTCTCGGATGCTACGATAGATAGGTTCAACCATCTTAATCTTATACGATTCGGCAAATGGTAACTCCATAAGACGATTATTTTTTAAGAAATTAATACTATGAATGAAAAAAGAAAAATAAAAAGGTGTTGCAATAATAACTAGAAGGTATCCCTATCCTTAATATTTCGGAATACGGATTTGGGGGTAAAAATATATTGAGTTTGTAATCTCATCGGTTTATTAATATCCGTATGATTTTAGAACGCAAAACTAGTTTAAAAGAAGAAAAAATGCAAACGATCTTATTCGCTTTTAACCTATTGATAGAGAGATATTTTATTTTTTTATAGTCTACAGTAGAAAGTTAAGAATATTGAAAAGCGCAAAGATTATGCTTGCTATACCATTTGTTGTAGCAAAAGCAATATTCACCCTTTTGGTATTCTGGGGACTAACTATTGAGTGTTGGTAGATAAGCAAAGTAATAAAAATAGAGGAACCTATCCAGTACCATCTACCTGCATTTAATTTCAAACCAACGAATAAGACAATTAACGCTGTAATTACGTGAAATATAGCTGCTACCCAAAGGGCTCTTTTCGATCCAAGTGCTGCTGGAATCGACTTTAACGATTCAATCTTATCAAATACTTCATCCTGCAAGGAGTAGATAATGTCAAAGCCACCAACCCAGAATAGAACTATTAACGAGTAAAGTATTGGAATTAAATCGAATTTACCCGTTACTGACAGGTAGGCTCCAATTGGTGCCAACGAAAGTCCTAAACCAAGTACTAAATGGCAAAGAATAGTCCAACGTTTTGTAAAGCTATATAGAAGTATTACAGAAAGAGCAACAGGTGAAAGGAAAAATACTAGCCTGTTAATGAACCATGTTGTTGCAATAAATGCTAAAGAATTAAGAATAGTAAATAGAATCGCTGATTTAGCAGAAATAATCCCTTTGGGTATTTCTCTCTCCGAAGTTCGTGGGTTCTTTTCATCAATATATCTATCAACAACACGATTAAAACTCATAGCTGAATTGCGGGCAAAAACCATGCAAAGGAGAACAAGAACCAAAAGATTCCAACTTAGGTTGGATGGATTTAAACTATATGCCAGAAAAAAACCTATTAGGGCAAAAGGCATTGCAAATATTGTGTGACTAAATTTAACAAGGGAGAGGTAATTTTTTAATTTTTTCCCATTCGAATTGTTCATAGAAGAATTTGTTTATTTGTCAAAAATAAATAAAAATGGATAAGTAATTGGTTCGGTCATTTTAAATATAAACTAATATTAAAAAATTGACGCAATTTAATTAACAAATAATCTCGTTAATGGTTTAATAATCAATAGTTAACTTTGTAGAGAGGATTTAAACTCTTTTACAACCTTATCAATAAATTTATTTTCTAATTAAATGACGTTATATTAGTAAGGATTTTAAAATAGATGAATTTACTTTTTCCACATAGGTTGGTATTGATGGTTGCTGCAATGCTACTATCAATTTTTGTTGTAGGGCAGAATTCACTTGATAGTCTAGAAGCATCTGCTAATAGAGCGGTAGGTGAAGAGAAATTGGATTTGCTTTTACAGTTGAGTGAGAACTATTTAAAGATAAACCCTGATAGAACACTAGATTTTGGACTTCAAGTTTTAGTTCAAGCCAAAAAACTCGGAAAACCTCTTCAGGAAGCTCAGGCTCTTTGGATTATGGGGAAGGCCAATTTTAAGATTGCAAACCTTGAAAATGCCTTGAGATATTATAATCGCGCATTAGGGCAGTTTGAGAAGTTCAATATGCGTGAAGAGCAGGTGAACATATTGATTGGTTTATCTGAGGTGTATGAGAATGCCCCAAATCCTGAAATGGCTTTAGTTTTCCTTGATCGTGCTTATTCTCTGGCAGTTCAACTTAAAGATAATAACCTTCAAACCACGGTTTTAATGAATCTTGGTCAGACACATATCAAAAAGGGAAGTTACAGAAATGCTATTGTTCAGTATAATAGGATTTTACAAATTGTTGGTGATGTAAATCTAACTGACGAAAAAAAAACTATTAAAACAAGTTGCTATGGCAAAATTGGATTGTCATATAAAAACCTTGGGGAATTCCAGCAAAGTCGCGAGGCTTATGAAAAAGCGTCAAGATTAGCGAAATCCTTTGGGGATTCCTCTGAATATGGAAAGGCACAGCGAGAGATAGCACTTTCATTTTATCTCGTCCAAAAAATGGATAGTTCAATGATTTACTACACCAAGGCCTTAAATATTAGTAGTTCATTAAAGGATTCATTAGAAATATTAAATGCTTTACAAGGGATCGGGGATGTTAATTTCGAGATAGGTAAGTACGATCAGGCAAAATACTATTTCAACAGGCAGCTTATCATTGCTGAACAAATTAAAAATGTTGACGGAATTGTAACTTCATTAGTTAAAATATCAAGATGCTATTACGTTTCTGGGGATTATCCCACATCATCTACCTATCTGAACAGGGCATTAGCAATAGCAAAGAGTAAAAATCTAACCTCAACCGCTGCTGATGTTTACAAATACTTGTCGCTAATAAGCGAGTCGGAAGGTCGATATAGAGATGCACTAGCATTCTATAAGTCGTGGGCTGATATTCGTGATTCAATATATAACGAGGAGGGCGGCGAGAAATTGGCAAAACTTCAGATTTTGTATGACATTAGCCAGAAAGAACGGGAGAATGAGATTCTAAGACAAGGAAGTGAAATCCAAAAGTTGCAAATTTCCAAAAACCGATATCAGAGTATTATCCTAATTTCTGTGGCAGTTACGCTATTTGTACTTATCATTTTTCTTGCCTTTTTATACCAATCAAAGCACAAGGAGGTGCGAAAACAAAAGGAGGCCGAGCAGAGGATCGTTGAAATAAACAAGGAACTTGAGCGGCGAATGATTTTGGAAATCAAAAAGCAGGAGAAACAGCAGCAACTACTTTCTCAAAAATCGAAACTTGAATCGCTTGGTACACTTGCTGCAGGTATTGCCCATGAAATAAATCAGCCATTGGGTGGAATATCCATGGGACTTGATAATATCTTGTTGAAAATTAATGATAAAAACTATACCGATTCATATCTAAAGGAAAAGATCTCTAGCCTGTTTAATAATGTCGATAGAATAAAAAGGATAATTGATCACATAAGAATATTTTCCCGAACTCAGAAACCAAATGCACTTGAACGGGTTGATGTTAACGAGGTTATTTCAAGTGCTTTGCTTATGGTTAATGCTCAGTATCAGACTCACAATGTCATTATAGAAACCAAACTATCAAAGGGTGAATGCACAATAATTGGTGATAAGTTTAAACTTGAACAGGTTGTACTTAACCTTCTATCAAATGCTAAACATGCTGCTGATGAGAAGGATAGGCAGCATTGTGACGAAAACTATCAAAAGCGAATTGTAGTAAAATCGTGGATAAGCGATCAGAATGTTTGCTTTAGCGTTTGGGATAATGGAATTGGCATTCATCCTGACATTCTAGAAAAAATATACGATCCGTTCTTCACTACAAAAAATGAGGAAAAAGGTACCGGATTGGGCTTATCAATTGCCTATGGGTTTATTAAAGATATCCTTGGCGAGATTAGAGTTGAAAGTAATATTGGAGAATTTACAAATTTCGAAATAATAATTCCCAAACAATAATATTTATGGAGAACTTAAACATACTTGTCCTTGATGATGAAAGAGTATTTCGTGATGAAATTAAGGAGTTTCTTGAAACCGATAAATTTGTTGTTCATTTAGCAGGGAAACCTTCGGAAGCATTCGAAATTTTAAAGCAATCGGAGATAGATATTATAATATTAGATCTTAAACTACCCGAAATGGATGGTCTTACCTTTTTGCAAAAGGTTAAAGAGTTATATCCAGATGTAGAGGTAATTATGATTACAGGTCATGGCGATATGGATGCTGTAATTCAAGCAATGCGGTACGGTGCGGTTGAATTTTTTCCCAAACCATTTCGTTTAATAGATATGAAGGCTGCCATTCAGCGTACTAAGCGGTATATAAGCCTTAGCAATAAATATAAGGAAGTTGAACACTCTTATGCCCTTGTTTCCAAGGAACTTCGCGATAATGTTGGTTATGAGATAATGGGGAATAGCAAGGCCATAAAGCAGGTAGTTGATTTGATGACAAAGGTTTCTAAGGCCGATTCAACCTCAGTTCTAATAACGGGCGAAAGTGGAACAGGTAAGGAACTTGTTGCTCGTGGGATTCACTACCTAAGTTCCCGTAAAAATGCTTATTTCCATGCAATTAATTGCTCTGCAGTTCCTGAAGCCCTTTTCGAAAGCGAATTTTTTGGTCACAAAAAGGGCGCATTTACTGGAGCTAATGAGGAGAAAATAGGGTGGTTTGAAATAGCTAATGGAGGAACCCTATTTCTTGATGAGATTGCAGAAATGGAGAGTTTTATGCAGAGTAAACTGCTTAGAGTTCTAGAGGATAAAAAGATTCGGAGAGTAGGAGCGAATAATGATATTTTTGTTGATGTTAGAATTATTGCAGCAACTAATCAGGATATACAGAAATTGTTTGATGAAAATAAGTTCAGATCAGATCTCTACTATAGGTTAAACTCATTCGAGATACACATTCCCCCTTTACGAGATAGGAGAGAGGACATCCCAATGCTTCTTGATTACTTCTTAAAACTTATTTCACAAAAACTCAATAAGAAAATTCCTACAGTCGATGCTTCTGTTGTTAAGGCTTTATCAGCCTATCATTTCCCAGGAAATGTGAGGGAACTTAGGAATATGGTGGAGCGAGCTTTGATACTTTGCGATGGCAATAAGCTAACGCTAAAATTCTTTGCAGGTTTGCCATTAATAGATGAAGATGTAACACTAGATAATGAAATTGAAGAACTCTTTGACCTAGATGAAGCTGAAAAACGATTAATAGTCAAAGCCCTCCAAAAAACCGATTATAAAAAATCCGAAACAGCACAGCTTCTAAATATAACTAGACAATCACTCGATAGAAGGTTGGAGAAATATGGAATTGATCTTTAGTAATTAGCCGTGGTTGCTTGTTTTTGTTGTTATGATTATTATTCACTAATTATTAATTTCAGATTTTTGAGTTATGAAATTTTCTTTCTCTCTTCCATCTTCGGACTCCTGTCTTCCGACTTCGGACTTCCATCTTCGGACTTCTCTCTTCGGACTTCTGTCTTCTGTCTTCCGACTTCTCTCTTTACCCTTTCATCTTTTCCCTATAAATCTCAAAATTCTCATCATCAAAACAAACAAATACTACTTTCTTAGGAAGTTTGTTTTTATCGAGGTAGCCTTTTACAGCATTAACGGCTATCTCGGCAGCTGATTTTTTTGGAAAACCATAGACCCCAGTGCTGATATTCGGAAAAGCAATAGTTTCAATATTATTACTCGTTGCTAGTTTTAAACTATTTAGGTAAGCATTTCTTAAATAATCAATCTCATCTTTATGACCACCTCTCCAAATTGGACCAACGGTATGGATTACAAACTTTGATGATAACTTATAACCTTTGGTTATTCTGGCCTCACCCGTGGGGCATCCTCCAATTTTCCTGCACTCCTCCAAAAGTTCATCTCCAGCTGCACGATGAATTGCTCCGTCAACACCACCACCACCAAGCAAACTCTCATTTGCAGCATTCACAATCGCATCAACATTGAGTTTTGTGATATCACCTTGAATTACTTCGATAGTACCCATAGATTTCAACTTTAAGTATATAAGAGGATAAAATCAAAACACAATTTTAAACGCAATGACACGACCGCAAAGTTATTCTAACACTAAATATCTTAAGTTACTACTTATAATAATCTTTTAAAGAATTGAATAACGAATAATAACAATTGATCGCGTTGGATTTCTAAAATCAAAATTCGTTAATCCTTGTTCTTAAATCTTCTATATTGGCTATAACTAGCAGCTTAAATTAAATAATAATTTTGCGTCGTTGCGCCTTAGCGTTTAAAACCTCTATCGTATTTGCGCACCCAACTCCTTGGTGAACACCTCAATCAGGTTAGCCATTGTTTTATCAATCTGAACATCAGTTAATGTCTTGTTCTCATCCAGAAGAATAAAGCTAACAGCATACGATTTTTTATTCTCACCTAGATTTTTCCCTTGGTAAACATCAAACAGATTAATGCGTTTAAGCAATTTTTTCTCAGTGGCAAAAGCCAATTTCTGAATCTGACCGTAAGTTACATCCTTATCAAGCAGAAGTGCTAAATCCCTTTTAACCTCGGGGAATTTTGGTAGCTCCTTGTAAACAATCTTTAAACCAACAGACTGCTCAAATACCCTATTCCATTTGAACTCTGCAAAGAAAACCTCTGTCTTTAAATCGAAAGATTCAAGGATACTTCCATTTACCAATCCGAACGATACTATGGGTTTATTCTGATAAGAATATGATAGCCCATACTCAAAGATATCGCTAGATACATCATCGATGGTAAGATTATCGGTATCGAATCCGAATCGGCTAAGAATTGTATGAACATAACCCTTAAGGGTGTAAAAGCTTACAGGTTGTGGTTTCTGAATCCACGATTCGGCAGTTTTCTCACCTGTTAGCCAAATTCCAAGTCTAAAATCTTCGCTATAAGAATTTAAGGGATCTTTAGTCCTATCAGCATCAGGAATAAATTTATAGCAATTACCAAACTCGTAGAGTTTAAGGCTTAAATTCCGATGATTTATATTGCGTTCAACAGACTCAAGCCCTCCAAATAGAAGGGTTTGGCGCATTACACTTAGGTCGTTACTTAAAGGATTTAGGATTTTTACTGCATTTACTGCGGGGAACGAAGCAAGATCCTTGTAGTATAACGATTTGGTTAGCGAATTACACATCGATTCGTTAAACCCATTGGAGGTCAGGTAATCGGAAATTAGGTTGATTATTTGATGTGTATCTGGTTTTTTGGAATAACTCAACGTGCTATTAACCTTCTCCGAGAACTCAACATTATTGTAGCCATAAACACGGAGAATATCCTCCACCACATCAGCCTCACGCTGAACATCCACACGGTAGGGTGGAACTGCCAGAAGAAGTTTTTCGCTATCCTCCTTAACAATTTTTATCTCTAGGCCCTCAAGTATCTTCTTAATTGTATTTAGAGGAATCTCTTTTCCAATAAAGGTAGTGGTTCGCTTAAGATCGTATTCAACACTGAAATCGTCTACTGGTGTTGGGTAAACATCAATAATTTCTGATGAAATCTCACCACCAGCAATCTCCTTAATAAGCATTGCTGCACGCTTTAACGCCCAAACGGTAATGTTTGGATCGGTTCCACGCTCAAAGCGGAATGAGGCATCGGTGCTAAGACCATACCTGCGGGCTGTTTTACGAACCGATACCGAGTTAAAGCAAGCACTTTCAAGGAAGATATTAGTAGTTGTATCGGAAATGCCTGATTTTAGACCGCCAAAAACACCTGCAATACACATGCCATCCTGTGCATTACAAATCATAAGATCCTCGGATGATAGCTTACGCTCAATCCCATCCAGAGTGACGAATGGTGTGTCCTCTTTCAACGTTTTAACAATAACCTTACCACCTGTAATAGCATCGGCATCGAAAGCGTGTAGGGGTTGACCTATTTCGTGTAGAACAAAATTGGTGATATCAACCACGCTATTAATTGGGTTTAAGCCAATTGCTTTTAACCGTTTCTGCATCCATTCTGGTGATGGGCCAACTTTAATATTCGAAATTGTAATACCAGTGTACCTTGTGCAAGCCTCGGGGTTAGCAACCTCTATAGTTATTTTACGGTTATTATTATCGATTTTAAAACCATCAACCGAAGGTTTAGTGGCTTTTGTAGGTTTTTCGAGGTTAAAATATGCAGCCAAATCACGAGCCACGCCGTAATGCGATGCAGCATCGATTCTATTTGGGGTTAACCCGATTTCCAGCAGATAATCATCCTCTATCTTAAAGTATTCTTTAGCAGGAGTACCAACAACAGCGGATGGATCTAACACCATAATACCTGCGTGGGATTTGCCAAGCCCCAGCTCATCTTCGGCGCAAATCATACCCTCAGAAAGCTCACCTCTTATCTTAGCTTTCTTAATTGTAATCTCCTGATCGTTAAAGTATAGCTTAGTGCCAACCGTTGCAACAACAACCTTTTGCCCTTTGGCAACATTTGGTGCACCACAAACCACATTTAGGGGCTCGCCATTACCAACATTCACGGTAGTTTTACTTAGTTTGTCGGCATCGGGGTGCTTTTCGCAGGTAAGAACCTCACCAATAACAACACCCTCAAGGCCGCCCTTAACAGCCTGAACCATCTCTAAACTTTCAACTTCAAGGCCAATTGAGGTAAGTATCTTAGCAACCTTTTCAGGCTCAATATCAATGTTGATGTACTCTTTAAGCCAGCTATACGAAATCTTCATCGGAATAATCTTTTAAATCGATCAATACTTTTTCTAATAAATCAAGCAAAAGTAAGAAAAAAAGAGGTTATACCAATGTGAATTATAAATTGGAGTTTTTCGGAAATGGTTTACACCTAAATAAATCCTAATTTCTCTTGATTTGCAGTTTGATGATAGATAAATAAAAGTTATGTTTGTGTAAGGTATAGGTTTATGGTACAATACATACCAAAAATAGTTGTTTATATACCATTGAGTGGTATATATAAACAAGTTAGCCACAATTTTTTGACACAAGAACGATATGAGAAAACAAGTTTTAGTATTTCTTTTTACAATGAATTTCTTTTTTGTTTCAGGACAGGAGAAAAATAAAGAATATCAAAAGTTTGTCACAGATTTCATTGACTGTTTTAAATCTAAAAATCCCGAATGCATAATATCTAAAATTAACTTTCCATTTCGTAGAGAATATCCAATTCCAGATATAAAAAATGGGAAGGAATTCTTGAGCATGTATAAAGAGGTCTTTGACGATAGTTTAATTGCAATGATTGTTAAGTCCAGTCCATCAGTAGATTGGTCAAAAATGGGTTGGCGTGGCATTATGTTTCTTGATGGTCAGATATGGCTTGAATTAAATGGTAAATTAGTTTCCGTGAATTATCAATCAAAAGTTGAAAGGGAAAAAAGAGAAAAATTAATTAGTGAAGAGAAAAAAACACTCTACGAGTCTCTTAGAGAGTTTAAAGAACCTGTCCGTATTTTAGAAACATCAACATTTAGAATTAGAATTGATGATTTAGGAAATGGAAATTACCGTTATGCTTCTTGGTCTCTTAAGAATAAAATGAGCGAGAAACCAGATTTAGTTCTAGAAAATGGCGAATTCATTCCTGAAGGAAGCGGAGGAAATCATCGGTTCGAATTCAAGAATGAAGATTATGTATATGATTGTGTAATTATTTTACTAGGAGCAGAAAATTCTCCTCCAGCTAAATTGAAAGTATATAAAAATGGTAAGGAAATTTTGAACCAAATAGCAAGAATAATTAGAAATTAAAACTGTGGCTAACAGCTGCTAAAATACATTGGGGCAGATGATTAGATAGGTTTTAATTTGTATATTGGCATTTATTTTAACGTGGGACAGAGACGCTGCTTCTAACTCCCCAACGCATTTTAGCAGCAGGCGTTGTGGGCAAGGCAAGAAAACACTACGCTAACAATAATGATATGAAAATGATAAGAACTTTCCATTCAATTGGTCATGGCGGTTTTTGTACCGAGGAATTCGGAGATTTTACTATGGTATATGATTGTGGAGGCCGTAATTTGAATGTTATTAATTACGAGATTGAACACAGTTTTAAAAAAAATCAAATAATAGATGCTTTATTTATTTCTCATTTTCACAGAGACCATATCAATGGATTAGAGTATTTATTGAAAAATTATACTGTTAAAAGAGTTTTTATTCCGTTCTTGCATGACAATCAAAAAATTCAGGTGATTGTTGAAAATGCAATTAACATTAGGAGTGATTCATTTACAAATAATTTGATTTTAAATCCTGTATCAACAATTCAAGAGAATAGTAAAAACGGTATTAATACATATGTAATTTATATTAATTCAGGTGAAGGGGATGGGAATAATTTGAATAAAGAAAATCTAAACATTGAATCAATAAATAGCAACATTTCTAATTTAGATAGTGGCACTCCAATAACGATAAGTTCATCTACTTTAACATATAATTGGATATTTATCCCTTTTAATTTTGAGTATAATATTTGGGCTGATAAGATTGCACAAGCTTTAAATACGATTGATGTAAATAAGGATAATATAGTTCAAAAACTTCAAACAAAAAGAAGTCAAATAATTGAAGTCTATAGGAATATTCACAATGGAGAAAATAATTTTAATTCAAATTCATTGACTTTATATTCAGGTATGATTAATAATTCTTTAAATATTTTACGATTAAATAATTTACTTTTTTATCCTTTTAATCATTACTCCCATGGTCATGTAGGTTGCTTGTATTTAGGTGATTATAATTCAAAAGATAATCGTTCTTGGCTTCAACTACATACTGCATATTCAGTTTATTGGGATTATCTAAGTACAATACAAATTCCTCATCATGGTTCTGCTAATAATTATAATGAAAAGTTAAATAGTAGAAGTAATATTTTTTCGGTAATGAATGTAAATAGACATAGTAACCACCCTCATGCGTCAACTATGAAATATATTTTATTAAATTCAGGTTACCCAGTCATTGTAACTGAAGATTCATGTACAAGATATATTGAACAAATTGAGGAATTATAAAATACCCAGCCCACAACAATGGCTCATAAGTCACTGATGATAAAATGGATATGCATGCTTCGCTCTCGCTTGCAAGTTTTCTGCATGGGGGATAAGTTTGCGTTCACGACATCCCCAGCGTCTCATAGCCCCGACCGTTACCTTCCATATTATGTCTAAGCAATAGGCATAATATGAAAATTTACTATATTTGCCTTATGATGAATCAGAATGACATAGAGAACAAATTGAGGACGTTGAAACCGATTCTTTCAGACAAATATTCTGTTGAAAGGATTGGATACTTCGGTTCTTACTCTCGGAACGAACAGACTGAGGAATCAGATATTGACATACTTGTGGATTTTCGAAAACCTATAGGTTGGGACTTCTTTGACTTACAAGAATACTTGGAAAGAGAACTGAATACAAAAGTTGACCTAGTTTCTATAAAAGCCCTTAAGGAACAACTTAGGGATATCATACTGAAACAAGTTCATTACGTATGAATCCTTCAAAGCGCCAATACGACTTTTACTTGGAAGATATTCTAACATCCATGCTTAGAATCAATGAATATATTGGCGAAAGAGAATTTCTTGAATTCAAGCAGAACTATATGATTGTAGATGCAGTTGTTAGAAACTTTGAAATCATTGGTGAAGCTTCGAAAAACGTACCCGAAGAAATTCAGAAGAAATACCCTGAAATCCCTTGGAAGAAAATGTATGGACTGAGAAATCTAATTTCTCACGAATACTTTGGAATTGATTACGAAATGATTTGGCAAATAGCGACTGCCAACCTACCACAAAACGTCATTGATTTGCAGAAGATTATTGAATCAGAAAAAAACACGAACGGTAACATACGCTAAAAGGTATTGATTTCTTGTTATAGTGTAGTTAAATTATTGATAATCAGTAAAAATCATAATTTTATGATTTTAGTTTAATTTCTTTGCAGATTTCTGAAAGAATTTCGCAGGGATTCACATCTATTGCAAGGCGATTAAATATAGTTCCAAAACGCTACGCCTAGCCTTTATTGTATTTGGTCTGATAACGCATTTGGAGTTCTTAACGCTTTTGTGTAGCTTTACTATTGAGGGATAAGAATACAGTTTCAACCGAGCGTTATTTGGCAGTTCAGCATTCTAAGACATATGCAAGTAAAATAGAATAATTATTTTTGTGTTGCCAAATAACGACCGACGGCAAAAGTTAAGCCAAAGGTTATCTAGGGGTAGCTCAATTGCAGCTACCCTTTTTT
>JABFRB010000038.1 GCA_013141385.1 Bacteroidales bacterium
ATTCATAGTTTTCGTAGGCTTTCTCTGGGAGACCTATATTATACCCCTAATGTAATAAACATAACCTAAACTCTACTATTTCAAAGAACAATTTTTATCTTTTTTTCTTAAGTCAACGACATTGAATACTATAAATTCAAACTTCCAGTGTATGAATCTGAGTAAGAAGGAGCAACTGAAAGGCCTCTAGCATTAGCCCAAGCTATCATTTGGGTGTTAGCATAGCTGCAATCATTTTCTACGTAGATGTAACCTTGTGTATCATAACCTTTCATTTGGTAGTATGTGTATACACCGTTCTTCATTGTAGCATCACCATCATAAGAATAAAGAGTGGTGTTTGAAGCAACAGATACAATTCTACCAGTTTTAATTAAAGCGGTTTTCATTGCGCCAATTTGGCAAGCATCAAATGTGAAATACATTTTGGTACTTGTTGCATTAGTAAATTTAGTTTTAAAATAGGAACTACTAATGTAGTACATATCGGTTGAAATAATATTTCCACTGCTACCATGACCTGAGTAAACAAAAGCTATTTCATTACCTGCAATTGATCTGCTAGCAAGAGTAGTTAATGCAGATTGAATAGCGGAATTTGTTGCAGCTAGGTCAATTAAAGATGTTACTGAGTAACCTTCAGTTATCAAACGGTTTTTCCAATCAATAGCATCATCATCACAATATTGAAGATCATTTGCAGTTCCAGAATAGTTAGAAATACCAATAACTAAAGCGTATTTAGCTTTTGTACCTTCTTCAATAAGTTTTGCTGGTTCTGTGTCTTTTCCAATAACTTGATGCTGTGCAATTACTTCAGCAGGTCTAGTGTCCAAAGTTGCAAAGTCTGGTCTTACTGTATAAGAAGGTTTGTCAGAAACAGGAACGATAGTTTCATCCTTTGAGCAGCTTTGAAAAAGAACAACTCCTAATAAAGCAACAAATGCTAATTTGATCCATTTTAAATTTTTCATAAAAAAAATTGATTAGGTTAGGTTAATAAAAAATAATTAATTCATTCGAGAACTAAGTACCGCTATTTTTTAAAAAAAAGCAATTTTTATTAAGCATAATTTATTAAATATATGCATTATTGAAAAAAATGCTAATTATATTCAATTCATATTTAGCGAATTAATGTATTTATTGGTTTTTAAAATATAGAAAAAAGCGATTCTTGGCAAGGTGTATCTCTTATGTTTAATATTGGAATTAGTTCATAGGTCTGTCAAATACATGCTTTATTTTTTCTTGTATAATATTAAAAAGAAACCTCGCTCTAGGGAGCGAGGTTGTTTAGTGTGCTGTATCAATTTCAATATATTGGTATTGACGTCTAAGGCAATTAAATAAATAGTTTCTATGTGTTAGTTACTTCGGGTTAGTTATTTGTTACTACCATTTATTGTATTTGTTCAAAGCATATTTAATGGCACCACCAGTCCATTTTGTTGCCTCTTCAATCATT
Organism: Bacteroidales bacterium; assembly: GCA_013141385.1. NCBI lineage: Bacteria > Pseudomonadati > Bacteroidota > Bacteroidia > Bacteroidales > Bacteroidales bacterium. The sequence goes on from JABFRB010000038.1 coordinate 1,469, forward strand.
TTCTTTGTATAGTATACGCAATTGCTATTACCCGTTCCAGCACCTGTTGGAAATCCACTTGATACATAGTTATCCCACGCAAGTTTTGGATTGGTGCTAAAGGTGTAGTTGGATGCTCTTACAGCACTACGTATACCTGCTTTAGCATCTGTAATAGTATAAAAACTCGAACTTGCTACATTATTTACAACCTGTGAAAAGTTATGGCCTGCTGTCCAATTACTATCTATCCATGCTTCATAATCAAAATGGTGTAAAGCCATGTAAGCACCAGGGAATGAAGTGTGAAGCACAAAGGAAACATCGGTTATATAATGACAAGCATACCCTACATACCAATCTCCAAGATCACGATTGCCTATTGCATAGTAATATCCAGCATACATCCCGTTGTAACCTTCTGGACTTTCGAGTTCTCCACCATCTCCATTCAGGTTGTCGTAGAAATCGTCATCAGCATCACCCCATAGCCATTGCATACTCCCAAATAAACTCGTAACTATATATGCATGTGACCATTGTTGGTTGTATGCGTTATCAAGTCCAGACTGATAAGTATCAGGCATTTCTGCTGCATTACGCATGATTATTGCCCTGCTTTCTATAATTCCTAATTTTTTTGCACATGTATATACAAAATTCTTATGTGCGGGACATCCGTACTTAGAGTTTTGGGAATCGTTTTTTTGATAATGTTTGGCTGAAAAAGAGATTAATTGATCCTCGGGGGTGATAATTCCTGAACTTTCGTTCTTAGGATTGGCTTGATCTACTGTAGTTTGGGTAACAGTTTTATCGCCTTCTGGTGCTTCTTTACTGCAGCTGATTGTTAGCAGCGAGCAACATATAGTTGCAAAGACAATAGAATTAGATAAATTGTTTTTCATCGTTTTAGGGTTTAAGAAATTTGCATTTATTTGAAATCTATTTATTCTATAAAAGACAGAGCAAAGTGAAAGTTGGCAATGATTTTATTTAGATAAAGCGGTTTTGAGTTTAATAAGAGATCCGAACTTTTAATAAGTCCGGATCTCTAGGGTTCAACTCCTTTTTTGTAGGTTGAAGTTTTAGGTAAAACAGTTAATGCTTAATCTATACAAAGTCCAGTTATGTATAAAACTAATAGATTCTATAAATCAAAATTACCAGTGTAAGAATCAACATAAGATGGAGTAACTTTAACATGCACTGAAGCCGCCCATAGTTTCATTTGGTCACAAGCATATTGTGAATCATTCTCAACATAAATATAACCTTGTGTATCGTAACCTTTCATTTGATAGTATGTAAATACTCCATTCTTCATGGTGGCATCACCATCATAAGAATAATTTCTTGTGCCTGAAGCAACTATAACGATTCTACCTGGAGCGTTAAGCGCTGTAGTCATTGCACCTATTTGGCAGGCGTCAAAGCTAAACATCATTTTAGTACTTGTAGCAGCAGCAAATTTTGTTTTAAACCATGAGTTGTTTATATAGTACATGTCGGTTGAAATAATATTTCCGCTACTGCCATGACCAGAGTATACGAATGCAATTTCATTGCCAGCAACTGATTGGCTTGCTAATGTGTTTATAGCAGCTTCAATGTTTGCTTTGGTTGCATTTAAATCTAATAAGATGGTTACGCTGTATCCCTCGGTTTGTAAACGTGCTTTAAAATCAACAGCATCATCATCACAATATTGGAGATCATTTACAGTACCAGCATAATCTGAAATACCTACAACCACAGCGTATTTAGCTTTTGTGGCATGATCGAGAAGTTTAACAGGTTCAGCGTTTTTTTCAGTAACCTGATACTGTGCAATTACCTCAGCTGGTCTGGTATCCAAGGTTGCAAAATCTGGCCTTACTGTAAAAGAAGGTTTGTCAGAAACAGGAACGTTAGTTTCATCCTTTGAACAGCTTTGAAAAAGCACAACTGCTAATGAAGCAATAAATGCTAATTTAATCCATTTTTGAGTTTTCATAATAAATTTGATTAGGGTTAGGTTAATAAAGAATAAGTAATTAATTCGAAAACTAAGTACCGCCATTTTGTAAAAAGAAGCAATTTTAATTTAGCATATCTTATTAAAATGTTTTATTATTTAAAGGATGATGATTATATTCAATTCATATTTAGCAAATTAATCTAAATTAGAATTTATAAAATATAGAAAAAAACGATTCTTAGTAAGATATACCCACAAAGATCTCATTGGAATTAGTTTGTGGGATTGCTGACAACATGTTAAGATCTTGGTTGCTGAAAAATTCTGTTGTGTTTTATTCGATGTTTTTGCGTTGAGTAATATTCAAAAAAAGAACCCCACCCGAATGAGCGAGGTTCTTTGCAATTCTATATCTATTTAAAATTTATCCGTACCTTTTATATTACCTATAAACAAAACACATTCCATTGTCATTCCGGGCGAAGTCCCGGAATCTAGATTATAAATAACTGGATTAGCTCCGCTGATTTCCCTTCGGTCAGTTCCTGCATTATTCGCTTCGCTCATGAGCTAACGGTTCGCAGAAACCGAGCGTATTTCGCGAGTTCGCCGTAAGGCAATGACAATTTGGATTATTTATTCTTCATCAGAAATTATTGCGAACAATCATTTAAAATTTATTTCCCGAACGAACCATTCCTAATAAACTCAACCGTTTTATCCATCTCAATATACATAATTCTATCCTCTTCAATAAACGGAACAATTTCGCGGTACTGAGCCATGAAATCTTCTAAATATGGTGATGTTTTAGCCGGACGGCGGAACTCTAAAGCTTGCGCAGCATTGAACAGCTCAATAGCCAGAATCCTCTCTGTATTATCAACAACCTTAAGCAGTTTTGTTGCCGCATTTGCTCCCATACTTACATGATCCTCCTGCCCATTCGACGAGACTATTGAATCAACCGAGGCGGGTGTGCAAAGTTGCTTGTTCTGGCTAACCATTGATGCAGCAGCATACTGGGGTATCATAAAACCTGAGTTAAGACCTGAGTTGAAAACCAGAAATTCGGGTAGGCCTCTTAGCCCAGATATTAGCTGAACAACACGTCTTTCGGAGATGTTTCCAAGTTCCGATAGCGCTATAGCCATAAAATCGTAGGATAGTGCTAGTGGTTGACCGTGGAAGTTACCACCCGATAGGATTAAATCCTCATCGGGCCATATAGTTGGGTTATCGGTAACGGAGTTAATCTCGGTTAGTAGAACATTTGCAACGTAGTTCAAAGCATCCTTTGAAGCACCATGAACCTGAGGCATGCAGCGGAAGGAGTATGGATCCTGAACATGTTTTTTAGGATGTGCAATTAGCTCGCTGCCTTCCAATATCTTTCTAAAATTAAGAGCTGTTTCAATTTGCCCTTGATGTGGACGAACTTTCTGTAAATTTTCATGGAATGGCTCAATCCTACCATCATAAGCTTCAAGCGAAAGTGCACCAATAATATCGGCAAATTTGATTATTCTAAATGCTTTAAGCATGGCGTAAACACCGTGTGCGCTCATAAATTGCGTTCCGTTGAGAAGTGCTAATCCTTCCTTCGACTTCAGATCGATTGGCTGCCAGCCAAACTTCTTCATTATCTCTGAGGACTCATACCTTTTGCCTTGATATCTAACCTCTCCCAATCCTAGCAGTGGGAGGAAGAGATTTGAAAGTGGCGCCAAATCACCCGATGCACCCAACGAACCCCTATCATATACTACAGGAAGCACATCATTGTTATAAAAATCGAGGATCCGTTGAACCGTAACAATCTGAACGCCAGAGTGACCAAGCGATAGCGCATGTGCTTTAAGGAAAAGCATCAGTTTTATTATCTCTGGATTAATTTCATCTCCAGTGCTACATGCATGCGACATCACAAGATTTCGTTGAAGTTGCGATAGCTTCTCCTTTGATATATTCCGATTGCAAAGCGAGCCAAATCCTGTTGTAATCCCGTAGATTGGCGCATGTTCATTCAGCATCTTGTTATCGAGATACTCACGACATTTGGTTATCAAACCAATCGCCTCATCCGATAGTTCGAGTTTATAATGATTGTTTGCCAAATCCTCCATTAGCTCGTAGGTTAATGGCTTTGGGGAGATATAATGTACTTTACTCATTTTAGTAATGAAATTTGAAAGTTTTGATTTTGATATTATTATGCCAATGTGAATTATAAAATAAGCCCAAAGCATGTTTTATAATTCTACAATCAATGTTGTTGATTTAACGATTTTACTATTGACGCTTCCAGTTCTTACGAATCTGGAAGGTCAAACAAGTCAGTTAACCTAGCAGAGTCCGAAGGCCCTGCTAGCGTTTAAATAACCTTAAGTAAAGTTAGCGTGCAGTAATTATTGGGCTGATATGAGAAGTTCTCAGGGAACTCTGGTGGAGTTCACTTTTTTGTTTCTTGCTTTTTTGTTTGAAATTGTAAGCATTTTCTGAAAATCGATAAATTATGCTTGGTTTATTTTTCCAAGCAAGTATTCTGTCAAACTATTGAATGGTATCGTCTCTTGTTCGCCTGTAATCATGTTCTTAACCGAGAACTGGCGGTTGTGCATCTCCGATTCTCCTGCAATTACAACAAACTTAATGCTTCGCTTATTTGCGTAATCGAACTGCTTTTTAAGCTTGGTTGAATCGGGGTAGAGCTCTGCGCTAATGCCCTTTTCCCTTACGCTACGTATTGCGTTAAGGCAGTATGAGGCCTCGTATCGCCCAAAGTTGGTAAACATAACTTGGGTTGATGATATCAAATTTTCTGGGAAAAGATTTAGCTGAAGCATCACATCATAGATTCTATCTGCCCCAAACGAAACGCCAACGCCGCTCATATCCTTTAACCCAAAGATACCTGTTAAATCATCATAGCGACCACCACCGCAGAGGCTGCCAATTTCAGCATCTTTTGCTTTAACCTCAATGATAGCACCGGTGTAGTAGTTCAACCCACGTGCAAGCGAAAGATCGAGTTCAACATCGGTTTTGATTCTTCCAAGTGCCTCAAGATAATCGAAAAACTCCTCCATTTCGGCAACGCCCTTCAGCCCAACCTCCGAATCCACAATCATCTTGCGAAGTCTCTCAATCTTTCCAGGATTGCTCCCGGTTAAAGTTAGGATTGGTTGTAACTTTGTGATACCCTCCTTCGAAACACCTTTGCCCTCCAGTTCAGCAATTGCACCTTCAAGACCCACCTTATCAATCTTATCAATGGCAATGGTAATATCAATAAGCTTATCGGGGAAGCCAATAAAATCGGCAATCCAAGTTAATATCTTACGATTATTAACTTTTATAACCGTGCGAACGCCCAATTTAGTGAACACCTCGTTGATAATCATCACAAGCTCAGCCTCGTTTAGCAACGAGTTAGAGCCTATAACATCAACATCGCATTGGTAGAACTCACGGTAACGACCCTTTTGCGGCCTATCGGCACGCCAAACAGGTTGAATCTGATATCTTTTAAAGGGAAATGTTATCTCGTTCTGGTACATTACCACAAACCGAGCAAAGGGTACGGTAAGATCGTACCTTAAACCTTTATCGCAAATTGCGATAGATAATGGGTTGGGGTTACCATGTATTAAAAGTTTTGGATCGATATCTTTTGTGAAATCGCCAGAGTTTAGGACTTTGAATAGCAGCTTATCGCCCTCCTCACCGTACTTGCCAAGCAGAGTTGTAAGGTTCTCCATTGCTGGGGTCTCGATGGGCAAGTACCCATAGGTTTTAAATACTGAGCGGATAATATCGAAGATATAGTTTCTCCGAACCATCTCAATTGGTGTGAAATCCCTAGTTCCTTTGGGTATAGAGGGTTTTTGAGCCGACATTGTTTTGTTCATTATTTGAGGTTGCAAATATATTAAATAATGGTGATTTTATCGATAGCAAACGAGATAACCACAAAGCACCCAAAGTGGGTGAAAACTTAGTATGATTATTAAACCTACAGAAGAAAAATCTCTTTTGGATGGGTTGTTATTTTGGTTAATTTTGGGATAGGGATTAACAAGAAGGTTTTTATACAGTTTAATTTCAGGCATAAGTATACTTTATGGTTATATATGAATGAGTTATGTTGCATTATAATAAATACTTACAATGGATATACTAAAGGAAATATTAAAATTCTTTACTGATAAAACAAATTCGACAACTACGAAGTTTTTCGGGATAATAGTTTTTGTTTTAGTTATATTCTTTATAGACAATTTATTAGGATTCTCTTTTTATTATTCAAACAATCAAAAGATTAATCAATTATTGAATATAGAAAAATTAAAAAGAGAATGTCCCGAAAATCCTGCGATACTCTCCTCCTTAAATGAAGCAGAGGAAGATATTTTACAGAGAAAAAACATAATTAAGTCTTTCTTTGAATTATTCAGTAAAGAGGATTTTGACATTAAGAAACATAAAGCACAAATACATATAGACACCGTCTTTGTCGAAAGAATAATCAATTCTAAACCATTTAATGACACATCAAATATTCAACTACTGAAAAAAGAATCAACTCCTAAAAAAAAGGAAACGACCTTTGTTTCAAGGTCTAAACTTTGGCATACCTTATCTTCCTCTTTTATTCTAATTGTCGTATTAATTGGTTTTCCTATCATTTTCATATTTGCTGAGAAAACATTTAATTGGGACACTTTATTTGTTTTAATTTTCATTTTGATTTTTTTAGCAGGTTTGATATGGATTTATCAATTTATATTAGGATTAATACCTGTCATTATGGGTAAGGTTTGGATTAATTATTTATTAAATTCTTTTATACATGGATTTAGTATTTGGATAATAATTTATTCGATAAAGAAAAAGTCTTAAGTATTTAAAAGCGCAAATCGACAGCAAGTTTATTGCATTGGGGCTGATGACGCATTTGGAGTTTTTAACGCTTTTTGGTTGCTTTACTAATAGTGGAATAAAGATGTAGTTCCAAACTTCCAAACGCAATCAATTTGCGGAACGTTGGCCTTTATTGTCGCTCCTTGCGTAAGATGTTTTATATTAAACGATTGATAACAAGATAGTTTAATCTTTATAAATTTTTAATATTACCATTTTTGCTATTAATATTTATATTTGTGTAATGATAGAGTTAAAGAATGATATTGAAAGTTTAAGAAGTTTATCTCAGATCTTCTCCCCATCTAACTTTAAAAAAGTTGTTAGAGAGAAAGACTATTCTTTTGTTGACAAGCGATTTAATAAACATTTAAAAACAAACACGATTTACAATAGGGGTGAGTTACTAGAGTACTTGTACAAAGAAATGCAGGATAATTATAAAAGTGAATATTTATATAAAAATGTACTTATAAATAAATTGCTTCTTGGAAAGTATAGTTTAAACACTACCACAATCATTAATGAATTTAAAATTGGAAACTCCATAGCAGATTTTGTTCTTTTAAATGGTGAGGCACGTATTTTTGAAATAAAAACTGAATTTGATTCTTTAGAAAAATTAAAGAAACAACTATCTGATTATTGTCAATTTGCAAATAAAGTCTATATAGTATCAAATCATAAATTTATTGCCAAACTCATTTCAGAGTATAATAACTCAACTATTGGCATTATAGAAATAACACAGCAGAATGCGCTTAAAGAGATTAAGATTGCTCAAGAAAACGTATCCACCTTTAATCATCTAACAATATTCAAAACCCTTCGAAAGCAAGAATATCTTGAAATTATTTATGATTTATTCGGTGGTATTCCTGATGTGCCTAATACCCAAATATTCAAGGAGTGTTTAAATTTAATTCGGTCGATTGATGTTGCTTTATTCCAAAAATACGCATTTCAAAAATTAAAAGAAAGAAAGTTGAAATGTCCTAATTTCTTAAAATCTGAACAAACTCCATACGAATTAAAGCACATTTGTTATTCACTAAACATGACTGAAAATGAATATATTGAATTATATAGTTTCTTAAATCAAAAAATATAATATGTATTTCCCTTACCTTAGAGGAAAGCAATTTGAATTAATTGCGCTTCGTGAAACCAGTGATATTCTAGCAAAATATTCGAAAAAAATATCTCCAATAATTGAACCAGTTAAGAATTCCTCTACTTTAAGAACAACTCTAAAAGAGTTAATGGAAAAGGATATTAATTTTAACTTAATAATTAATCCTACTATTGGGGACTTAACTAAATCAACTAAAGATATACTTCTTATTGTTCAAGAAGAACTACGCAGTTACTCAAACTATCAGCTTGCAGTAATAGTTGAGGAAAAAACAGATATTATAAGTTTAGTTGAATTAATAAATAGATACAATTTGAAATTTATTGGCGTAACTTTAATACATAATGCAATAAGACCTAATATTTCAAATTTAATTAGTAGCATTTCAAAATATTACTCAACTACCTATAATGTTATTTATTTTCAGAAAACGAGCAGAAGATATTATCGGGAATTTGACAGCAATACACTTGTAGGTCTAGAAGATTTTTTTATATCTCAAACAAAGAATGCTGATTATTTAACAGTACAGGATAGTCAATTTTCAGAAGAACATTTGTATTATTCAAAAGATGGCTATAATGGCTTTTCCGATTTCTTAACGATTGGTGATAATTATTCTGAATCAGGCTTCCTCCCTTTTGCTGTGGCGATACATATATCATATACAGACACTGAAAACAAAATAAGAATTAAACATTTTGTTTCAGATTCAAATGATGATAATTCTGATACCGGAGGAAAATTTATTGAAGCTTTAAGAAAATTAATAAAATGGAGTGATAATAATCGTATTGAAACAAAAGCAATGAATATTTTCAGAGAACTAGACCAAAGTGGTCATTTCCCAGGCTTAGGTAGTATTAAAAAACTTTCAATAATGCACCATATTGAACTCGTATTAAAACTGATTTAAAATGAATTGCTGTTGTAATTGTTTTTCAAGTCCTTACTTATACAATATTATATCAACCGATACACGAAAAGGAGATTGTGATTTTTGTTCTACAAAGGATATTTCTATATATACTCCTCGTGAATTAATTCCTTTCTTTAGAAATATTTTAAACCTTTATGAACTAAATGATGAATTTGGTTCTGACATAATTAGTGCAATTGAAGAAGATTTTAATAATTCAATATTTAGCAATCTTGTTCAAAATAAAACAGAATTACTAAGATCAATTGTTTCTGATGAACTTGAGGAGTTTGAAAAGCTATTTACCAATAAAGTTTCATCGACACTTAAAGATGGGCTTCATCTTGAACAATCCCAGCAGATACATAATATATGGTCAAGTTTCAAAGATGAAATAAGATACATTAATAGATTTCACATTAAAAACACTATTGAATTACCAAAACTTAAAAAGTTTTTTGAAAACGAATCTTTTCACACCTTATTAAAGAAAGGTCGTATTTTTTACCGAAGTAGAATTTCTGACAAACTAGGTTATAATAAAAGCAACATGGGTAATCCTCCCAAGGAAAAAGCAACTGCAGGTAGAGCTAACCCTAAAGGTATTTCATATTTATACTTAGCAGATGATGTCGTCACTTCGATTTATGAAGCACGTGCAACTTTATATGATTATGTTTCAATTGGAGATTTTAGACTTGTTGAAGATGTTAAAGTACTAAATTTACGACAACCTAGTTATGACCCAATTAGTTGGTCAGAAGAGGAGGCAATTGATGATTATATTGTATATGTACCTTTTATTAAAACGCTTCAAAAGGAATTATCTCTTCCAATTCGTCGTTTGGATAAAGAAATCGATTATATTCCAACTCAATATTTGTCAGAATTTATAAAATCAATAGGTTTTGATGGTGTTGAATTTCAGAGTTCTTTATATAGCAAAGGTTATAATTTAGCTATTTTCTATCCCGATAAATTTGAGTGTATTAATGCTGATGTTTACGAAATAGAAAGTATTGATTTGAAACATAAAAAGCTATAATCTTGCTTTCCCCCGTTCAGGCTTAGCCTGCACGCCTAAGTCGAAAATATCCTATCAGGCTTGTACTTGAGATAAGCCAAACGTATAGAACTCATTTGGTGATTTTCCATTTCATATCAATTAAACAATAGAGTTCTTTTTTGCGCTCATTTTCGAGCGAATATGTTCTTGTGAGTTCGCAGCTTTTTGCTAACGGAGGAATGAAGATGTAGTTCAAACTCACAAACGCAATCAACTTGTAAACGATGTGGTACATAATTTTGTCGAAATTCCCAATCTTTTTTGTAAGTGTGTAACTTATAAGTTACCTTTGCGTTCAATCGGAAGATAGTTTATGGAAAAAATCCGTGAAATTGTTGCTTATAAACACTACTTTGAAGAGTTCTTGATTCAACAACCGAAAAAGGTTCAGGACAAGGTGTTCAAAGTACTTGAAGCAATCGAAACACTTGAAAGAATTCCTAGCAACTATCTTAAGCATTTAGAAGGAATTAAAGGCCTTTATGAAGCACGAATTCAGCTTGGAGATAATATATGGCGAGTATTCTGTTTCTTCGACAAAGGTAGGTTAGTAATTCTGCTGAATGGTTTCCATAAAAAAACCCAGAAGACTCCGAAGAAAGAAATTGAAATGGCGTTAAATTTAATGAAAGAATACTATGAAGGCAAAGGATAATAAAGAACTTACATCTTGGTCGGAGATTAAGAATAAGGTTTACGGCGAAAAGGGGACTGAAAGAAGAGATAATCTTGAAAGAGAAGCCGAGGCCTTTAAAATAGGCTTACTACTTAAAAAAGCACGCGAATCACGTCACCTAACCCAGGAAGACCTTGCTAAGCTAATTGACAAGAAGAGAACTTATATTTCTAGAGTAGAAAATGATGGTAGTAACATTACTTTAGGCACTTTGTTTGAATTTGTAGAGAAAGGTCTTGGCGGTAAAGTTAATATTTCCATAGACCTTTAATTGTAGAGAAATCCCTTGTTCGGCTTAATCTTCGCGCCTAGGTCGAATACATTCTATCAGGCTTGTGCCTGAGATTAGCTAAACGTATAAAACTCACTTGTAATTTTCCATTTCATATCAATTTCAATTATATCAAGTACAGAATAGAGATTTTTTTACACTCGTTTTTACGTGAATGCATTCTTGGAGGTTAGCAGTTTTTGTTAACTTTACTAACAGAGGATAAGAAAACGGTTTCAATCGAGTGTTCTTTGCGAGTTAGGCAAAAATTTCCAAACTTGACCAATATGCAATTGATGGCAGCAAGTTTAAGACACCGAAATAGCTCAATTATACCTAAGGGTCAATTAAATTACGCAACCTTGAATTTTTTCCTGTATTCCAAAGGTGACATTCCAACAATTTTAACAAACGTTTTTCGGAACGATTTTGGGTCGGAATAGCCGCTTTGTTCAACAATCTCATTAATATTGTGATTGGATTGTTCCAGCTGTTTCTTTGCCGATTCAACACGCACATTTTGCAAATACTCAATTGGCGGCACCCCGGTTGCAAGTTTAAACCTCCTAACGATATTTCTTCTGCTCGAGGGAATACTTTTAATAATCTCTTCAATCGTTTCTATCTCGCGAAATTTAGTCTCGATTCTATCCTGAACTATTTTTACCAAATCGTCATTGTGGTTATGGCTGGGTACAAAAGTGCCAAAATAGCTTTGGTTATAGCGATCCATATCAATGGCGAAAATCTTGGCAATACGAATAGCCATCTCGTTTCCACAGTATTTTTGAACAATTCGCAATAACAGATGGAAGGTTGAAGTTGATCCTCCGCTGGTGTAAAACCGTCCATCAACAGTTATTACCTGATTAGGTTTTAAAATAACAGATGGGAATGAGGCTGCAAACCGGCTACTTGCATCAACGTGTGTGGTGGCCATTTTTCCATCGAGTAAACCCGAAGCACCAAATAAAAATGCCCCGGTACAAAAACTTGCGATTTCTGCTCCCTCAAGGTATTGGCTTCTGATCCATGGAATAAATTTCTGGTTCTTTAAAAGCGTGTCCGACATATCAGTCGTAGTAAATGAAGGTATCAGAACAATATCTGCCTTGAGGTCCGTCTGTAATGACAATACCGGGTAATTATGAAATAACGCTCCCTCTGTTTCAATTAGTTCAGGGGTTCGTACTACATGAATTCTGAACGGTATTTCCTGATTATTTTCAGCAGATACACGATTAGTTGTTTCAAATACATCTAAAATTGCAGCTATACTCAACAGCTTGTAATCAGTGGGTACAATCAATCCTAAATTTTTCATTTTTCTGCTTTTTGCAAACTTAATACCTTTTTGTCTTAAATGCCCCGAAAATTGACTTTTTTGTTACTCATCTAATAACCAAAATGTTTGAACTTTGTTTTCAGGAAAATGTTTTATAAAAAACAAAAACTAAAACAATGGAATCAAAATTAGAAACTGAAATAAATCAAAGATTGAAGGATGTCGGGATTCAAAAGATCAACCCGTTTTTATGGTTTGATAAGCAGGCAGATGAGCAAAAATCAGCGGAAAATCTAACTTTTAAATCTAAATCTAATTATGACAAAAACAGAAATAGCCATTGATTTTTTAAAAATGCTTACATCTCAACGTGTAGATGTGGCTTTTGAAAAATACATTCATACCGATTTTATACATCACAATATGCACTTTAAAGGCGACAGAAATTCTTTTCTAACAGCCATCAAATCGGGTATGCAAAATGTAAAAACTGAATTTGTTGTTCTGCGGACTTTAGAAGAGAACAGCTTAGTAGCAGTTCATGCTAAAGTAAAATTTGATAATGCACCTAATTGGATTGCGCTCGTTCATTTTTTCAGATTCGAAGATGAAAAAATTATTGAAGAATGGGAAGTTTCAAATGAAGTCATGAATAGTATACCAAACGAGAATGGTGCATTTTAAAATTTATAACCCTTTAAATTTTAAACTATGGACTATAACAAAATTATTCCCAGTCTTTGGTTTAATACCGAAGGTGGTAAAATTTCAAAAGTTGTAGAATATTACAAAAATATTTTTAGCAATAATTTTGAAGAGGGAAACATCATGCCTCTTGGCGAAACACCTAGTGGAAATACAGAAATATGTGATGTGAAAATTTTTGGACAAAAGTATTCTCTAATGAGTACTGAGAAAGAGCATCATCCACTGAACGATGCCTTGTCATTTACTATCAACTGTCAGGATCAGCAAGAGATTGATAAGTATTGGAATTATTTTACCAATGATGGCGAAGAATCTCAATGCGGCTGGTGTATTGACAAATTTGGACTTCGCTGGCAAGTGTTACCTGAGAATTTGGGTGAACTGATGAGTAGGCCAAATTCCTGGGAGGTAATGATGAAGCAGAAGAAAATTGTTATTGAGGAGTATCTGAAATAACCATATCCGGGAAATATAAACAACGAGTCCCTAACATTGGTTTGGCAATAGTAGGGCTGACGATTGCATACTCAACATCTGTACTTCTATTGGGCATTTCAATGCACTAATACAGACCTGTCACAATTTATATGTATAAGAAGGTGAAACCTAATAAGATTTAAATTTTACAAAATTGACAAGTATGGATAAGCAAGATTACACTGCAACCATTTGGGTTGAGCAAAAACCACAAGTAGTTTTTGAAGCCGTCAAAAATTTTCGTGCTTGGTGGTCCGAAGAAATTGAAGGTGATACAGAGAAACTTGATGAAGTGTTTTTTTACCACTACAAAGATGTTCATCTATGTAAAATAAAACTTATCAAATTAGTTCCCTACAAAGAATTAGTTTACCACGTGGTTGACAATCAATTTAGTTTTACAAAAGACAAAAATGAATGGACAAACACGAAACTAATCTTTAGAATTTCCAGCAAAGGTGGCAAGACTAAGTTGCTATTCACCCACGAAGGATTGGTTCCAGATTACGAATGCTATAAAATTTGCTATGATGCTTGGAACAACTACATAAAAAAAAGCCTTTACGACTTGATAACTATTGGCAAGGGACAACCTAATCCTAAAGCCGGAGATGGCTTTAATGCTGAGATAGTAAAAAAATGGAAATTAAAATAAGTGACAAAAAAACAACGAACTACAAACAGTAGCTACAAACGATATGGTTGAGGTTTTCAAAACAAACGTAGAGCAGCCTGAGCACTCCGAATTGATTATAAATCAGATTATTTGTCATGTTCCTGATGGCAAAATCAATTTTGATTTGGAAGATTGCGATAAGATTTTGAGGGTTGAAGTTGAACACATTTCAAATGAAACCATTATTGGATTGCTGAACCAGAATGGCTTTTATGCCGAAGTTCTGATATGAAGTGAATATAAATCGAATGCAAAAAAATACTGAAAATGAGAAAATTAGTTTCATTCATGCACATTTCGCTGGATGGTTTTACCACAAATTCGAAGGGACAAATGGATTGGGTTTTGGCAGATAAAGAAATGTTCGACATTGCCGGACAGCAAACCCTGAAATCGGACACAGCCCTTTATGGACGGGGAACTTACGAAATAATGGAGGCTTATTGGCCTACGGCAGCCGATCAGCCAAATGCAACCAAACACGACATTGAACATTCGGCATGGTACAACAGCGTTCAAAAAATTGTTGTTTCAAAGACACTAGAAAGCTCCGAAATAAAGAATGCGAAGCTTATTAATAAGAATTTGCCAGAAGAAATCAGAAAAATGAAAAATGAAAAGGGAAAAGAGATTGTCATGTTTGGTAGTCCAACCCTTGCGCACTCATTAATGGAGGAAAATTTAATCGATGAGTACTGGCTATTCATCAACCCAATCTTGCTTGGGCAAGGCAATCCTCTATTCAAAAACCTTTCACACGAAATTAAACTGAGACTCCTGACGAGCAAAACATTTGCTTCCGGAGTAGTTTGCCTTCATTACGAAACAAGCAATCAAATTTAGCTATTAATTCAAAACTAATTTGAAAACAAGAGTAATGGCAATTCCGAAGGATGAAACTCATTGACTGTTCATATTTCAGTGTTAGCGGTCATTGTAGGACGACACCCAAAGTTTAACTGACACGAATTTTAAAATATGAGAAAAGTAATTGCAGCAATAAACATGACACTTGACGGGTTTTGCGACCATACGGCAGGTATCCCCGATGAAGAATTACTTCAGCATTATGCCGACCTGTTAAGCAACGTAAACACCGTTCTATATGGAAGGATAACTTACCAACTTATGGAATATTGGAAAGCGGTAGCGGAAAACCCTACCGGTGAAAAAGCAACGGACGAATTTGCAGTGATAATGAATAAAACCCCAAAAATAGTTTTTTCCCACACGCATAAAAATGTAGAATGGGAAAGCGCAAAGCTAGCAAATCGAGACCTTGAAGAAGAAGTTTTAGAACTCAAACAACAATCGGGCAAAGATATTTTAGTTGGCAGTCGAAGTTTAATTATTCAACTAATGAAACTCAATTTGATTGATGAATTTCAGTTTTGTGTTCACCCTGTTATAGTAGGAGGCGGTTTACCGTTGTTTGAAAACATAAACGACAGAACTATTCTTAAACTTATAAAGTCTAAAACCTTTAGCTCTGGTGCAATCACGCTTTATTATGAGCCATTAGGACAATAAACTACTAACCGCCATCCGTTAGGCGTCACTGTATTGCGACATCATGCACACAAATATTTCGCCTAAAAGATTTTAGATAAAAGAAAAATAAATCATAGAAAAACAATTTAAAAAATAAAAATTATGGCACTTATCAATCCACACATTAACTTCAATGGAAATGCCGAAGAAGCATTCAATTTTTACAAATCAGTATTTGGCGGGGAGTTCGCGATGATTAAACGCTTCAAAGATTTATCAAGCTTTGAATTCCCGATGGCAGAAAATGATGCAAATAAGATAATGCACATTGCTTTGCCAATTGGAAAAAACTTTTTAATGGCCAATGACGTTCCGGAAAGTATGGGTCAAGTAAATGAAAATGAAAACAGATCCAAAATATTTGTTAGCGCAGAAAGTCGTGAAGAAGCCGACAAGTTATTTAGCGGACTTTCAGCAGGCGGAAATATTGAAGTGCCTATTGGCGACAGTCCATGGGGTACATATTTTGGAATGTTCAGAGACAAATTCGGTATTGAATGGATGGTAGATTTTTCGAAATATAACGGACAAAAGTAACTGACGAAAAACAACGAACGCCTAACATAGGGTTTGGCAAAATGTAATCAGGGAAAATGCATTTTTTTTACTCTTCTATATAAAACAACTTAAAAACTTGATGGTATGAAAAACGAAAAACCAGAATTGTTAACAGCCGGTAAAATTGCGGCACAGTTGGGTGTATCCGGCGCCGTAGTTTCAAAAACAATTAAAGCACTCGATATTAAACCGGATTTGATAAAAGCCGGATGCAGTTATTACGGAGCAGACACAATAACGAAATTGAAAGCTTCACTTAAATAAATCAAGCGAACCTTGTCTCTTGATTTGGAATTAAGCGGATTATAGGACTCATCGGTTGGCATTATGTCAACCGATGAGTCATATCTGTCAGTTAGAATTATTGGACTGACTTTCATTTTGGTTCAAGTGTATCTCATATATCAAATGCGAGGATAAATATGCTAGTGATCATGCTAAGGGATACAACCATGAATAAAAAATTACAATAAAATTAAATAAATGGATAAGACTATCAAAAAATACACCAATGAACTAACACCCACGCAAATTGCCTGGGTGGTGAAAGATGTAGAGAAATCAAAAACTTTCTTTCTGGAAATGCTTGGTGTTACCAATTTTAGCCCGACAGTTACATCTCACCTAAAAGAGTATGAAGCAACCTATTATGGTGAACCTTCTGATGCAGAAAACCTGATTGCTATGACTTATTCAGGAGAGACATTTATTGAACTCATTCAGCCAATTTCAGGGGAAAGTATTTTTAAGGATTACATTGATAATAATCCAACAGGCGGAATCCATCATATTGCATACAGCACACCCATCACTAACCTTAATAATATAATTTCAGAGTTTGAGAATAAAGGCTTTACTGTGGTAAGCAGTTTCGACACGCCAATAGCTAAAATTGTGTTTTTCGATACACGTGAACAGATTGGAGTTTTTACTGAAATAATGGGCATAACCAAAGAAGGCGAAAAGGCTGTTCAAGAAATGAAAATTGGAATGGCACAGTAATGAATGGACAGAT
This sequence comes from Bacteroidales bacterium, assembly GCA_013141385.1. Taxonomy (NCBI): domain Bacteria; kingdom Pseudomonadati; phylum Bacteroidota; class Bacteroidia; order Bacteroidales; species Bacteroidales bacterium. Next base: position 18,668 of record JABFRB010000038.1, read on the forward strand.
ACTAAACTAAGTAACATGAAAATAATTTTAATTCTAACATTTTTACCATTTATCATGAATGCTCAAATAAAAGACAAGAACCAAACAATTGTATGGAAAAGTAGTTATATTAATACTACTGAATTTACAACTATTAAGTCAGATAGTTCTATTATTGTAGATGGACACATAACCGGAGAAGGATTCGGAAAGTTATTTCAGGTTTCGTACAAACTTACGATTGATCTTAAGTGGCAAATTGAAGCTTTTCATATTGAATTACTGTCTGACTCTTCTTTTACACTATCATTCCAAAAAAATAAAAATAATCAATGGGTGAATGAAAAGTGTGAAATCTTATCTAATTTTAATGAATGTACCGATATTGACATTTCCTTAACCCCCTTTACAAACACATTGCCAATTAACAGGTTGAATTTGCCAGAAGGTTCATCCAAAGAAATCAATGTAATCTATATTGATTTACCTACAACGCAATGTAAACCGGTGAAACAGCGATATACAAATCTTGGTAATGGATTTTATAAATATGAAAACCTGGTTTCAGGTTTTACTTCCAATATTGAAGTTGATGAAAATGGATTTGTACTTAACTACCCTGGCATTTGGCAGAGAGTATTTCCAACAGACAATTTGAAAACAAAATTACACGAGCAAGAAGTTTTTTCTTCCGCTCTGATTTCAGATAAACCTTCTTCTGAATTAGGAGAGAATGCTAAATTGTATGACTGGCTCATTGGCAGTTGGAAAGTAACAGCTATTGATTATTTAGATAATGGTGACAAATTACAAACAGAAGGAGAGTGGCATTTTTCTTGGATATTAGAAGGACGAGCAGTTCAAGATGTTTGGATAGCACCAAAACGAAGTGAGAGAACTCCTTATTCATCGAGGAAAGGAAATCGTTATGGAAGTACACTTAGATTTTATGATTCTTCCATACAAGCTTGGCGAATACATTGGATCAATCCAGTAAGTGGTGCATCGGATCAGCTGGTTGCAAAAAAAGTAGGCAATGACATAATACATGAGGGAAGGGACGACGGTGGAAATATAATGCGATGGAGTTTTACTGACATTAAAACTAATTCTTTTCATTGGATGGGTGAAAGTAGTTCTGACGGTGGAAAAACATTTAAGATGGAAGCAGAATTTTTTGGTACACGAAAGTAAGAATAACAACCGCTAACAATTAAGGAATCCATTGGAGGTCATTGTAAGACAACTGCCAATATTAAAGAGAAAACAGGAAAAAAATAAATATTACTAACAACTAAAACAGAAAACTAATATGACAATCAATTTAGCAGCTGTAAGTGTTGCAGCAGTAGTAGCTTTTGTTCTGGGGTTTTTATTCCACGGTCCTTTGACTGGAAAGCTATGGATGAAATTAGCGAATATTCATCCAACAGGTAACGAGAAGTTTAAAGATATGATCCCACAAATGTTGTGGAATTTTTTGGTTCAATTTATAACCGCTTTAGTTTTGGCAGTAATATATTTATTTGCGTCCTCCTCACCATATTTAGGTGGAAATGGAGTTTGGGGTGGAGTGATTTTAGCTGTTTGGCTATGGTTTGGTTTTTTGGTAACCTCTTCATCTATCGAGGTTATTTGGATGGGGCGAAATTATAAATTATGGTTGTTTGAAGTGGTTTGTTCTCTGATTGTAATGGTTACAATGGGTGCAATAATTGCAAGTTGGTGAGGAATGGGAATCTTAATTGACATTATATTCTTGAAAATTTTAGAACAAAGACCTTATAGGAATATCTCATTCCTGTAACAGAGTAATATAAAGTATTTGAACATTGCTTTTATACTTTTAGGAATATCGTTTCTAAGTTTGGGATGGTATATCGTAAAAGAAATATCGCAAACTGGAGCGAAAATTGGTGGTTGGTTATTAATTTTATCCTCATTTGGGAATTTACTGTCTGGATTTTTTAATACAGACCCTGCAGGTACCATCTCCGAAAAAATGACACTAAGTGGACAAATACACGGAGCGGCAGCAGGATTATTAGGTTTCATGATTTTAGCAACTATGTTTATTTTTTGGCAATTCATTAAACAACAAGGGTTTAAGCCATTTAATAAACCGATATTAATAAGTACAATACTTGTTTGGACAACCGAAATATCTCTAATATCTGCAATGGGAGTATATCTGAGTAAAACCAATGGAATGTTAACTCCAGAAACACCAATAGGTTGGTTTGGCAGATTAGTAATAATTTGTTGTGCAGTTTGGGTTATTGTTTGTGCCACAACCCTTGGCAAAATTGAAAACATAAAAGTTGACAAATAAATGGCAAATTATAAATTTGTGTCTGTTGATGATTATTCTAGACATATTCCTAAAGAGCATTCAAAACAATTTTCAGAATTGCGAAACAATATAAAATCAACCATTCCGGAAGCAGAGGAGATAATAAGTTATAATATGCCCGCATACAAATACAATGGTATTCTGGTGTACTTTGCATTTTTCCCAAATCATATCGAATTTTATCCAACGCCTTCAGGGATAGCTAAATTTAAAGAACAACTTCGTGATTTTGTATTCGCAAAAGGTTCAATAAAGTTCTCGTTTGATAAAGAATTGCCTAAGAAACTTATTGAAGACATTTGCAAATTCAGACTTGATGAAAAAAAAAGAAATAAAAAAACGAATCACTAACAAAGACTATAACAACTAGCGGGTGAATTATATAATTTATGGTTTTGTCGCCCACATGTGCATTTGTGTTGGCTGACAGTTAGGTATCACGCAATCATCTGCTTGTTATGGTTTCAGTTGTTGGCGCTCATTGTAAGAAGAATTGCTATACTAATACTTACTATGAAAACAAATAAAACTGACGATATAAAGATTGTAAATACTACCAAAAATGATTGGGATAAGGTAATCTGGCTTTTTGAAAAAGCTATGGAGCAAAACGGAAAAAATGGGTATAAAGTTTGGACGGAAATTGATAAATATGGATTAGAAAAAGATATTGAAAACCAACTTCAATATAAAATTGTCCAGAACGATAATGTTTTATGCATTTTCAGCATCCAATATAACGACCCTTTTATTTGGCGTGATAAAGATAAGAATGATGCGATTTATTTACACAGAATTGTTGTAAATACAGCCTTTAAAGGGCAAAATCAATTTGAAAAAGTGATGAATTGGGCAAAACAACATGCCCGACAAAACGCCTTAAAGTTTATAAGAATGGACACTTGGGCGGATAATGAAAAAATCATAGACTATTATAAGTCATTTGGATTTGAATTTATTGAAAACTACCAAACTACAAATTCAACTGAATTGCCAATTCAAAACAGAAACTTAAATGTAGCATTATTAGAAATGGAATTGAATGACTAATAACAAACAATGAACTGCTAATATGTGGTTTATCCAATGGGATTGAAATGCAGGTATGAAGATTTTTAGTGCTTTAGTAATAGTTTAACAGTGGATAGATGTGTTGCTATTTACCACCACTCCGTTTTTAGCAACCGTTGGGGTATAACCAATTGCAAGATATTGTAAGCAAATCAGAATAATACATTATGACAATGGAAAATAAAAAGGAGTTGTCATCGGAACAACGTGAAGAACTAATAGGAGCATTAAAAGCTCGTTTTGAGAAAAACATAAATCGCCATAAAGGTCTTGAATGGGCTAAACTACAAGCAAGGTTGGAAGGTAATGCTGAAAAACTGTGGTCGCTCAGTGAGATGGAAAGAACTGGCGGTGAACCAGATGTTGTTGGTCTTGATAAAGATACTGGAGAATACATTTTTTATGATTGTTCAGCGGAAAGCCCTAAAAGCCGCAGAAGTGTTTGTTATGATCGTGAAGGGTTGGAATCAAGGAAAGAACATAAACCAGAAAATAATGCTATTGATATGGCCGCTGCCATTGGTATTGAACTTTTAACGGAGGAGCAATATCGTGAGTTGCAGAAACTTGGAAAGTTCGATACTAAAACATCGAGTTGGGTGAAAACACCTGCTGAGATTAGAAAACTCGGTGGTGCACTCTTTTGTGATCGTCGTTACGACCATGTATTTGTGTATCACAATGGTGCAGAATCTTACTATGGTGTTAGAGGGTTTCGCGGCTCGCTCAGGGTCTAAATTTATCTCATTCTTGTAGATACAGACAAGGCTTCGAAAACCCTAACATTTCATAGAGCAAAACGCTAAAACAGCTATCTTTGCTCCGAATAATTTTAGTTTTCAATGGAATCACAACCCAATAACCCCCTTCATGGCAAGACCTTAGAGTCAATTCTTAACTATTTGGTTGATTATTATGGCTGGGATGAACTATCGAAGAGAACTCGAATAAACTGTTTTAGTAAAGATCCAAGCATAAAATCAGGCCTGAAATTCCTTCGTAAAACTGACTGGGCAAGGAAAACGGTTGAGGATTTCTATTTATATACTATTAATAGGAGGTAACACCTTATTGTATTAGTAGTTGAAAAGTTGGATACACAGATTTTATGAATTCACTATATCATTTAACCTTTTAACCTCAGATCTTAATCGCTTTAGCTCAATTTTTTGAAGTTCACCCTGATGGATAAATTTTTCTAACTCTATGTTATTAGCGGATAACGATTTTCTTAACCTGATAATATAGTAGATAAGAAGGCCTAGGCTTATGACCAAACAAACTAGAATAAGTTCAAGAACAAGTTTACTTATTGGTTCTTTTGACTCATATGGGTTATATAAAAACTCATCAATATCCTTGTAATGCTCGATAAAACCTTGTTGGGAGAGAATTTCTACTATATCTAACCATCTCTCCCTGTTTGAATGTCCAACTTCTATGAACTCAGGGTTTATCAATTTGCGAATTTGCTCCGATTCACGTAAAAGATACTCAGCAGTTTTTATGGATTGGTACTTTGATTGAATAATATTTATTATCTCTTCTGGGTGATCGAGTGCATACTTCCATCCCTTAATGCTGGCATTTCTAAACTTTCTAACCCTATCGGGGTGGTTGTCAACTTCCTCTTTGGACGTAAATAAACAATCCGAGTAGAAATTAATTCCGTAATTTCTGGGATAAATCAGCCTATAAGGAATGCCAAACTTATCGAGAAAAAACGGTTCGTTTGTAGTATAAACGGCTAATGCATCAATTTTGTTTGCTAATAGATTGTTTAGCGAAAATGTAACACTCTTTACATTAATCTGATTAACGTTAACCCCCTCCTTAGATAGCATTGTGAATATATCTATTCCCGTTTTGTCCTTATCGATTTCAACTGATTTACCAACTAAATCTTTTGGGACAAAAACGTTCGAGGAGGATTTTACAAGTAATGCCGATGGCGAGTTTTGCATCATACAAGCAAGAACCACTAAGGGTTTGCCTTCCATGTAATACACTACCAGTTCTGAATTTGCAACTCCATACTGTGCACCACCATTTAACACCTCATTAGTTGTTGAGGTTGATTCATTAGCTTCTCTAATCTCTACATTTAGTCCAGTTTCCTTGTAGTAACCTTTCTCTAAAGCAGCATAATATCCAGCAAACTGAAACTGATTTTTCCATTTTAGCTGCAATACCACTTTCTCCTTTTTAAAATTTTGGGCTAGTGTTGATGAGTAAAAAAGGATTACTAATACTAAACAAGCAACCTTTCTGGCAACAATACAAAAACTCGAATCTGTTTTACTAATATATTTATTTATGGAATACATTGATATGTAGACAGTATGCGTTGTTTGAATGTTGTATGGTATTTATCGATTTTTTTATAATGAAACATAGCATTTTTTTCTTAATTTATAATTTAAAAAATAGAATTAAACTATATTAATAAAAAAACAGAACTAATGCAATAGTAAAAAACTGATGCATATTTTTTTGACAATTAAATATTTACAGATAATTTGATTTTGATTTTTTTTATGGATTATAGAGATTTATTCAACCTGCAAAACAAGCCCTTTTAGGTATTCTCCTTCTGGATGGTAGATATTTATTGGATGATCTGCTGGTTGTGTTAACTGGTGTAGAATCTTTACTTGTCTGCCAACTATTGCACACCCTGAGAAAACAGCGTTTCGGAAATTTTCCTTATTTACTATTTGGGAACAGGAAAATGTAAAAAGAATTCCACCGGGATTTAATTTGCGGATTGCGGAGGCATTTAATCGCTTATAGGCTTGCAGCGCATTTCTTAATGCATCGTTGTGTTTAGCGAATGCGGGGGGATCTAGAATTATGATATCAAATTTCTCATCCGATAATCTTAAGTATTCGAAAACATCACTACTAATAGCCTCATGGTTGACCTCTTCGGAGAAATTAAGTGCAACATTTTTTTTAGTTAATTCAATTGCTTTTTGGGAACTATCTACTGTAATAACCCTTTCTGCTCCACCTTTTAATGCATAAACGGAGAATCCTCCCGTGTAACCAAAGGTATTTAAAACGGATTTATCCTTGGAGTATTGTTGGAGCAAAAGTCTGTTCTCACGCTGATCTATAAAAAATCCTGTTTTTTGACCTTCTACCCACGAAACTTCAAATCGATTACCATACTCTAGCAGGGTGTCGGCTGATTTTTCACCAATTAAATACCCATCAACAGGACTGATTGGGGCTTTGAAAGAGAGTGTTCCTGCACTTTTGTCGAATACTGATGTTATTGCCCCTTCGAATTGCTCAATAATAAGTTCGGCTAGAATTTGGCGTATATTATACATTCCAAAAGAGTGGCATTGCATTACAGCCGTTTTCCCGTATATGTCTACAATTAGCCCTGGCATACTATCGCCTTCACCATGTATCAGCCTGAAAGTGTTGGTGTGATCGCTTTGGTAAAGCCCTAGCATTTTCCTCAGTGCTATGGCATTTTGAATTCTATTCCTCCAGAATTTCTTATCAATAGGGGTATTTGTGAAAGATACTATTCTTACAGAAATAGATGATGGCTGGTAATGACCCAAAGCAATGAATTTCCCTGTTGAATCATCAATTTCAACAATTTCGCCTTCGGTTGGATTACCATTAATTTTTTGAATAGCTCCTGAAAAAACCCAAGGATGAAATCTTAATAATGACTGCTCTTTCCCAGGTTTTAATGTTAACTTAATGTAATCCATTGCCAAATTTATGATTAATACGATTAATTAGAATTAGCTCTTTATCATTTTCATGTATATCTCCTTACACACCCAAGCATCGGTAGCTGCGTATTGGAGTTGGGCATCAGTTAGGATATCTGATTCCCAGTTCGAAAGCTGTTGGTTTTTTGAAACTCTAACATTAAGAACTATAGCAGCAAGTTTCCTAACGCTTTTACTCTCGATATTCTTTTCTTTAACTAAATTCTGAAGATCAATAAATCCGGCAGGGGTAAAGGGGTGGATTTTTTGTAAGGATTTGATATCGTCATGAATTGCAGCACCAATTTTCAGTATATTTTTATTCTGAAGGAATTGAACCAAAATTTTTGGTAAACCAATGCTCTTTATCCTAATAATAAGTGCAATATCATCCGATGACAGTTGGAGCAACGCTACACTATTGGTATTTCCCTTTTTGAATGAGGGTTTTGTCTCGGTATCAAAACCTAATATACTACTTTGAGTAAGAATTGGGAGCCAACTGTTTAAATCTTCTTCGCTATTAATTACCCTAATTTCGCCGGGGAATGATATTCTGGGAAGTTTAAGTATCTCTTCGTTCTCTATCGATTCTGCAAACATCTCAATTTTCGCTATTTAAATCGTTCTGTCGCTTTGTAATAAACCAATTGCTTGTATCAGGCTCTTTGGTTTCATCGTCGGTTTCAATCTCTTGTTCAAGATCAATTCCAGAAAAAAGTAAAATATGCATTGCCCTAATGGTATTTGCAAGCCTAATCCCCCAGTACTCCTGAAAATTAGAGCGGCATTCCCATAAGGCATCGTTCATTACCTCTGCTTTTCCCACTTGGTATAGCATAGTAAAATTCTTTAAATCCTGCCATACATCTGTTAAATACTCCGATATGCTTGCAGTATAAAGACCTTCGCCCTCATCGGCTCTTGGATCATAGATTTCCAAAAAATCATCATGGGGGCCAAGCAGCTGCTTTAGATTATTTTGGACATCGAAATAAAAATCTTCCGTAACAAACTTCTCGTTCCCCTCATCAAATATAGGTTCTGTTTCAGGTAGAATAGAGGTTTTGTAGTAGAGTAGGGGCAGTAGTTTTTGTGAAGCGGAGATAAACGATTTTCTGCTATGCGTTTTAACGTTTTCAAGAAAAGCACAGTATTCCCTTGCTACGGTTGCAAACTCAACTACATTCCTGCTGTAAACTATGCTCTTAATATCCATCTCTACCTAATTTTGTTTGTATTACAAAACACCGAACTCATTTAAAAACGCAAATATATGAAAGATGTTACAGGTTGCGATAAGTAAAATTTTTATTTGTTTGATATCGATTTAGTATTAAAAGTTTAGCTGTAAGATTTTTTTTGAGATAAAGAATAAACCGATATTACATGTGGAGAATCTTTGAGAAGAGAATTATAATTGTTCATTATATGCTAATCAAACATGTTAATTGTTATTGTAAAACAAGTGTTTCCTTGAAAGCCAGAGGAAGAGTGAATTTGAAAGTACTTCCTTTATCTACTTCGCTTTCAACCCAAATTTTTCCATCGAGTTTTTTAACGAATTCATTGCATATTGCTAACCCTAAACCAGTCCCTTTTTCATTTAATGTGCCAATTGTTGAAGGGTTAACATTTGAGGTAAATAAGTTCGTTTTAATTTCTGTACTCATGCCAACACCATTATCTTGAATACAGATTTCGACATAATCATCTTTTTGGCTAGCCATAATAAATATTTCACCACCCAATTTTGTGTATTTGATAGAATTTGAAATCAGATTTCTTAGGATGGTATTAACCATGTTTCGGTCGATATAAACGTTTAATGTACTTGTTGTTTCATAAATCAGTTTTATCTTTTTGTTGTTGGCTTGTGGGTAAAAGTCTTTTATAATCTCATTAATAGCAGTGGAGATATTTACATTTTCCTTATAAATGGTTACCTGATTAATTTGTGTTTTGGCCCAATTTAAAAGATTTTCGAGTATTCTTAAAGTAGTGATTCCTGTTTGATTAATAAGGCCATTCATCTCTTTAATCTCTTCGAGGCTTAACTGATGGAAATTTGCCTTAATATAATCCGAAAACCCAATAATTGAGTTAAATGGGACTCGCAGATCATGAGCAATAATCGAGAATAGCTTATCTTTTGTAAAGTTAAGCTGCGTAAGGTCGTCCGACTGTTTTTGTAAAATATCTCTTTGATTCTCAATTTCTTTCTTCTGAACTTTTATCTCAATATTTGCAATAATTAACCCATTATTCAATTCAGTAACTTCATCTTTCTTTAGATTTAATGCTTTATAAGCTAGATTTTTGTCGCGGTAAAAGAAGATTATTATTCCTACAAGAACTACCATCAAAACAGATACTATTATAAAGAAATTCAATTGGTTTCGTTGATATCGGATTCTTTCATTCAGAATTTCCTCCTTCTGCTTTTGTATTATCTCATGCTCTTTAGCTTTAATATCAAATTTAAAATTTTCGGTTAGCCGAGTTATCTTTTGAATATAAATATTATTTGAGATACTATCTTTTATTTTAGTTGCAAACTCATGGTAATAAAGAGCTTTTTCGAAATCACCAAGTTTTGTATATGTATACTTAAGACCTTCGGCTGCATCTCTGTTAACTTGAGGAATGCCACCAAACACTTTAATCAATTGCATACTTTTTGTAAAATACTCCAAAGCACTTTTATAGTTTCCCCGCTGGTTATAGTACTCGCCTATACATTTATAAACATTAGCAATACCAACTCGATCATTCATTTGATTAAATATTTCAAGAGCCCTATTATAATAAATGTGGCTGCTATCATAGTTCGCCTTTTTAAAATGAATCATTCCAATATATTGGTATGAGGAAGCAATACCAGTTCGTAACTTCAATCCCTTTTGATAATAGAGTGATTTTCTAAATGAAATCAATGCAGAATCTGTATTTGAACTATTCATATAGATAAGTCCAAACATGTGATAGATATAACTTAGATTATACTTATCATTAAGTTTAGTAGAGATATTAAGCGCTTTATGCACATAATCTAATGCCTGATCGTATATGCCTAGTCTGTTGTATATGTCTCCAATATTATTATACCCAAGTGCTTCGAACTTTAAAAAATTATTCTTTTGTGCAATTTCAAGGCTTTTGAAGTAATAATCCATTGCTTTTGAGTAATTACCCTGATTACGTTTGTATACACCTAAACGACCCATGATATCGGTCTGCTCGTATTTTAGATTTAACCTAATAGCCTCGTTTAATGAGGCTTTCCCGAATGAAATCGCCTTTGATGTATCAATGCTTCTGTATTCCCAACTTAATTGTCTTAGAATAGCAACTTTTGAAGAGTCTTTAGTTTTATCAAGTAGTTTTAGTAAACTATCAATTGTGGCAAGTTTTTGTGAATATGAAATTGACGAATAAAGAAGAGAGAAGGACAAAATAAAGGATGTAAACAAAACGATATACCTTCCTTTTAATTTAATCATGATTGTGGTAGTTTTGATTACAAATATAAAAAAGTATAGAAATAATATTCATTTTAAACTTAATAGTCACAAATTTTATAGAGAAAGTAGATAATTGTTATAAAATGTAATGAAGAAATATATGTAGCCTTTAATCTTTCGCATCCCACCATGTAAGAAAACCTTCTTTATCCTTAATAATCTTTTTATTATCAAATAAAAAATGGATGACCTTTAGAGTTTTTTCGGGTTTTTGTTTAATGGAATCAACAAGAGTTTCAAGTGGCAGTGGTTCGATGGATATCTTATCCTTTATCAATGTCAATATTTTATCAAACTCAATTTTACTCATATCGAGTTCGTTTCGAGAATTGCATACATCACAATTTCCGCATCGGGTTGAATCAACATCTCCGAAATAATCTAGTAAAAACTGACTCCGGCATTTAGTAGTATTGGAAGCGTAGTTCAGCATTTCATCTATGCGTTTTAAAAAACGCTCTTTGCGTAAACGGTAATTCTCGTTGCTGAGTAAAAGATTTTTATCATCTAATCGCTCCTCGGTAAAAATAACTAAAGGTGTCTTTTTCCTTGGGATATAGTTAATAATCTTTTGCTTGCTTAGTTTTTTAAGATTTTCAATTGTTGTTTGAACTGGAATTCCCGATACTCTTGCAATATATGCTTCATCAATATTCACATACTGTGAGAATACGCCCGCAAATGCTCGTAAGATAATTTTGATAAACTTATCCATTTCAGCATTTGCCACCTGATACTTGTAAAGTTCTTGCTTGTTAACAATGAATATTAACCGGCTAGGATTATCAAGTTCATCGGTAAGTTCAATGTAGCCTTCACGTTGAAGAAATTTCAAAGAATTATAGGCTTTAACAGTATTTAGTTTGTATGTTGAGGCGAAATCAAAAAGATTAAAATCATAAACTTCCCCTTTTCCTGCGCCAAGTGCAACGTTTAGATATGATCCTAACGCTTGATAAGTACGTTTTATCTCATCTGTTTCAGGGAAATTGGCCTCAATACGTTGTTCTATTTTGGCTTTATCGGATTCATTATAGAGCAATATCGCATACGCACGGTTTAAATCCCGACCCCCTCTGCCTGCTTCTTGAAAATAGGCCTCAGGCGAATCGGGTAAATCGATATGAATTACAAACCGAACATCGGGCTTGTCAATGCCCATGCCAAAAGCATTGGTAGATACAATTATTCTTGTTTTGCCCTTTTGCCAATCATCCTGACGGGTACTCCTCATCTCTCCTGATAATCCTGCGTGATAAAAATCTGCCGAAATACCCTCTTTTTTTAGCATCAAAGCAACCTCTTTAGTTTTCTCCCGATTTCGGGTATAGATAACCCCAGTACCAGGAATACCATTGATAATTTTAAGTAGATATTTGTTTTTATCCTCAACGGTTCTAACAAGGTAAACTAGATTTTTCCTCTCGAAACTCATTTTAATGAGATTCTTTTCCTTGAACTTTAACCGATTTTGAATATCATCAGCCACTTCAGGCGTTGCTGTTGCGGTTAGCGCAAGAAATGGGGTATTAGGGAGAATATCTCTGAGATCTGCAATTTTCATATACGATGGACGAAAATCGTAACCCCATTGTGATATGCAGTGCGATTCGTCTATTGCAATCAGGTTGACATTTAGTTTTCGAAGTCTTACTTTGAAAAGTTCTGTACCGAGCCTTTCGGGCGATAGGTAAAGAAATTTGTAATCACCATAGGCGCAGTTATCGAGTTCAATCTCAATTTCATGACGACTCATTCCCGAGTGGATTGCAGCGGCTTTTATACCCCTTCGATTCAGGTTTTCAACCTGATCTTTCATTAGTGCAATCAGTGGAGTTATAACTAAGCAAATTCCTTCCTTAGCAAGAGCTGGTACCTGAAAGGTAATAGACTTCCCACCCCCAGTTGGCATTAAGGCTAGAGTATCATGACCTTCATACACTGACTGAATAATCTCTTCTTGGATAGATCTAAAGGTTGTATAACCCCAGTACCGATGAAGTATTTGTTCGAATTGGTTCAATTATTTGGTGTTCTTAGGCTAATACAAATTTAACATAAATATGTTGATTTCATGGATGTCTGAAAATTATAAAATCGGCAATAGCTGATTTATAAATAGTTAAAAATTGTTAAGTTTAACGTTGGATTAAATTCAATGATTGATTCTATACCTATTAAATAACAATATCTTACTCGTTTATATCTTTGGTCAAGGATAATTCAAGGCTTGTTGGTACGGCATTTTTTTGTAACTTGCCGCATTTAATAAATAAACTACAAAGCGATGTCATTTTATGACGAAAAGATTGTTGCCGAGGGACTTACATTTGATGATGTTTTGCTAGTACCAGCATATTCGGAGGTATTACCCCGCAACGTGGATATTACCACAAAATTTTCAAGAAATATTGATATCAAAGCACCTATAGTATCTGCGGCTATGGATACTGTTACCGAATCGTCTTTGGCAATCGCTATTGCTCGCCAGGGCGGCATTGGTGTTATCCATAAAAACATGAGCATTGAGGCACAGGCCAAACAGGTAAAAGAGGTAAAGCGTGCTGAGAATGGGATGATATATGAACCAGTAACCATTCATCCTGAGGGGACAGTTGGCGATGCGCTAAGCTTAATGCAAGAATTTCATATTGGGGGCATTCCAGTTGTTGATCATAGTAATAAGCTTATAGGTATTGTAACTAACCGTGATTTAAGATTTCAGGTTAATATGCGTCGACCTATTAAGGATATTATGACCAGCGAAGGTTTGATTACTACCTCAAAAACTACAGATCTTGAGAAGGCTGCTTCAATATTACAAGAGTATAAAATTGAAAAACTTCCAGTTGTTGATGATGATTTTAAACTTATTGGGCTATTAACCTATAAGGATATTACTAAAGTAAAAGACAACCCGTTTTCGAGCAAAGACAGCAAAGGCCGTTTGCGAGTTGCTGCGGGGGTTGGTGTTACTTATGACACTTTAGACAGGATAAAAGCACTTTATAACGTTAAGGTTGATGCAATAGTTATAGATACTGCACACGGACATACCAAGGGCGTACTTGAAATGTTGAAATTAGTGAAAAAAGAATTCCCTGATTTGGATGTTGTAGTAGGTAATATCGCAACCGCTGAAGCCGCAATCGCATTATGCAATGCTGGTGCCGATGCAGTTAAGGTTGGAATTGGACCTGGTTCAATTTGTACAACGCGTATAATTGCAGGTGTAGGAGTTCCTCAACTTAATGCCATATTTGATGTTTCCAATGCCCTAAAAGGCAAAAATATACCAATTATTGCCGATGGAGGAATACGCTACTCAGGCGATATAGTCAAAGCCCTAGCAGCAGGAGCTGATACAATAATGGCAGGATCCTTATTTGCAGGTGTTGAAGAATCCAACGGTGAAACCATTATATACGATGGTCGAAAATTTAAATTGTATCGGGGGATGGGGTCAATTGAAGCAATGCAACAAGGCTCAAAAGATAGGTACTTTCAGGATGTTGAGGATGATATCAAAAAATTAGTTCCTGAAGGAATTGCTGCCCGTGTTCCTTATAAAGGGACTTTAGGTGAGGTTTTCTATCAACTTGTTGGCGGATTAAGAGCAGGCATGGGATATTGTGGTGCCAGTAATATCGCTGAACTCAAGAATGCTAAATTTGTAAGAATAACACACGCTGGAATGGTTGAAAGTCATCCACATGATGTATCTATTACACGTGAAGCACCTAATTATAGTCGATAAACAATTAAATAATTTATAAATAGCTATACTTACGCCCTTAAGGTTAAACCAAAAAAATTGCAATGATGAAGCAGATTCGCCAAATTATCATAACGTCATTTTTATTTGGAACACTTGTTTCAAACGCTCAAGAAAAAGCCGATCAAACATTACTAAATATTGGTAACGAAAAAATCCCATCAAGTGAATTCGTAAGGATCTATCTTAAAAATCACCAGGCAGGAACAACAATTGATCGCAAATCGGTTGATGAGTATCTTAACCTGTTCATCAATTTCAGATTAAAAGTTCTTGATGCAAAAGAATCTAAACTCGACACTTCATCATCGTTTAAAAATGAATTAGCAGGCTATAGACAGCAACTTGCAAGACCTTACTTAACTGACAAAGAAACTGAAGAAAAACTTATTAGTGAAGCATTCGAAAGGATAAAGTATGAAGTTAGTGCAAGCCATATTCTTATATCTGTACCAGAACAAATCGTTTCATCCGATACATTAACATATTATGATAAAGCCATTGCCATAAGAACTAGAATTATAAATGGGGAATCTTTTGAGGTTGTAGCGCGTGCAACAAGTGATGATCCTTCTGTGGCAAATAATAATGGTTACCTGGGATATTTTACGGCATTTCAAATGGTATACCCATTTGAATCTGCGGTTTATAATCTAAAAATTGGCGAAATTTCGATGCCTATTCGCACTCGTTTTGGGTATCATATTATAAAGACTCTCGACAAAAGAGCAGCCAAAGGACAAGTTAAGGTGACACATATTATGATTGGTGTTCCGAAAGATGCGACTGAAGAACAGAAGTCAAAATTGAAAGAAAAAATCGATGAAATCTATAAGCAAGTATTAAATAACGAGAATTTTGGTCAGCTGGCAAATAAATATTCAGAAGATCCTGGATCGTCAAAGAATAACGGTGAATTGCCATGGTTTGGCTCAGGTAGTATAATACCCGAATTCGAAAAAGTAGCTTTTGGCTTCGATCATGATGGTCAAGTATCTGAGCCTTTCCAAAGTTCTTTTGGCTGGCACATTGCTAAACGTTTAGGCAGGAAAGAGATTGGTTCTTTCGATGAAATGCTACCAGACATTAAGAAAAAAGTGTTTTCAGATATGCGAAATACAATATCTGTGGAGAAGATGATTACTAAAACTAAAGTTGAAAACAATTTTAAAGAGGATACCGTTAACCTAAAACAAGTTGATTTAGTAGTAGATTCTAGTATATACCAGGGCACATGGAAACCATCTGGGTTAAACGAGAATAAAATTTTATTTGTAATTGCCAATCAAAAACATGATCAAGTGGAATTCGTTAAGTTCTTAACTTCATATCAACGAAATTCACCTAAAGGCTCTTTACACACAATAGTAAGAAAAGGCTATAGCGATTGGGTAAACCAAACGATTTACAATTATCAACAATCAGTTTTAGAACAAAAATTTCCCGAATTCAAATACCTAATGCAAGAGTATAATGATGGTATCTTACTCTTTAATATCAGCGATTTAAAGGTGTGGTCAAAAGCATCAAATGATAGTTTAGGTCTTGAAAATTTTTTTCAAAAAAATAAGGATAATTATAAATGGGGTGAGAGAGTTCACTATGCTACATATTCCTGTGCGGATGAAAAAATTCTTGCAAAAGTTAGCAAAGTAGCAGCTAGCCGAAAAGACAAAGGAATGAAACCAGACGATGTAGTTAATAAGTTTAATAAAGGGCAAACCAAAGTAAATATTAATTATTTGGTAGTAAACCCAGATGATAAGGAAATTCTGGGCTACGAATCGTGGAAAGGCGGTATTTCACCCATTGTTAGCAAGGATGGTGAGTTTATTTTCAATGAAATAATAAATGTAACAACCGGAGATATCAAATCCTTAATTGATTGTAAAGGACAAACTATATCTGATTACCAACAATTACTTGAGGAGGAATGGTTAAAGTCATTGCACCAAAAGTATCCTGTTGAAATTAATCAAGGAGCAATTAATCAAATGGTAGAAAGTTTAGGGCAATAGTTAGGTCTTTAAAACTAAAAGCGATGAGTCTAAAAGCGGAAATTTTTTTTAAGATATTTCTATTTACAACTGTTGTAGTGATGGTTTCATGTTTTAATCGAAACGGCAAAGAGCAGAAGCCTTTGGCAGTTGTATACGATAAATATTTATATAAATCGGATGTAACAGGCGTTGTCCCCAAAGGACTGACAAAAGGGGATAGTGTTAAAATTTTGAACGCATATGTAGATCAATGGATTAGACATAATCTTATGCTCAAATTGTCAGAAGAAAAGTTGAATGAAGAGCAAAAGAATGTTACAAAACAGCTTGAGGATTATCGTTCATCACTTTTGATCTTTAAATATGAACAGGAATTCGTTCTGCAAAAACTTGATACGGCTATTTCATCCGAAGAGGTTAAGTCCTTTTATTATAACAATATATCAAACTTTTTAGTAGATGAAACAATTGTTAAAGCCCTTTTTATCAAGTTAAGGAAAGACACACCTTATTCAAATAAGATAAAAGAACTTTACAAATCTACCAGAGAAGAAGATGTCAAAATGCTTGATAATCTTGCGTATCAAGTAGCTGAAAAGTATGATTACTTTGGTGATAAATGGTTACCCTTTAATGTTCTCCAACGACAATTTCCTTACTCCATTGAAAATCAGGATAATTATCTTAGAGGTAATCGTAGTATAGAGTTGGAGGATGGTAATTTTTTATATCTAATAAGTGTTCGTGAAGTAATGTTTAAAGGTCAAACATCCCCTTTAGATTACGAGCTTACAAATATTAAAAGTGTAATTCTTAACAAACGGAAACAAAAACTTATAAACGATTTAGAAAACAATATTTATAATGATGCTTTAGATCACAAGAAATTTCAAACATTCTTATAGCAAAATATCTGAGACTGGCATGATATACTCATTAAACATAGCTTCGAAGATGAGTCTTAATCACAAACGATTTCTTGCTTTTTTCATAAAAAGAGTTTTATTGTTGAAACTTGTCTAAATTTTTAGAATCATTAGTGCGTAAGTAACCAATTAGTAATCAAATTTAATTTTGTTTGGATGAAAAATATTAATAGTTTAATTAAAAGGACAGTTTTTTTATCTCTGTTTATTCTATCTATTGCTGGAAACGCTTTCCCTCAAGGGGTAATTGATCAGGTCATTGCAGTTGTTGGGGGGGATATGATCTTAAGTTCAGACGTTGAGCAGGAGGTAATGCGTATGAAAATGGAAGGCAATCTACCCGAAGGTGATGTAAAGTGTGATATTCTTGACGGACTTTTAATTCAAAAACTCTTATTACACCAGTCCAAAATAGATAGTCTTGCTCCAAATGAAGCTGCCGTTGAAGGAGAAATTGATAGAAGACTAAAATATTTTGTTAATCAAATTGGTTCCGAAAAAGCATTAGAGAACTATTTTAAAAAGACAATATTTGAAATAAAAGATGATTTGCGCGAAGTTATTCGGGAACAGCAACTAACCCAGCAAATGAGACAGAAGATCGTTGAAAAGGTTGCTGTATCACCATCTGAAATAAAAAGATTCTATAAAACAATACCTAAAGATAGTTTACCTATAATCCCAGAGCAATTTAAATTACAAGAAATATCACTTTACCCACCATCTTCTTCTGAAGCAAAATTTCGGGTAAAGGAAAAATTACTCGATTTAAGGAGCCGAATTCTTAAAGGGGAGAGATTTACTATGCTTGCTATAGCATATTCAGAAGATCTTGCTTCTGCAAAAAAAGGGGGTGAACTTGGATTTCGCTCACGTGATGAGTTAGTAAAAAACTTTGCAGATGTAGCCTTCAATCTTGCAGAGGGTCAGGTTAGTCAGATAGTTGAAACAGAATACGGATTTCACATAATTCAGATGATCGAAAAGCGAAATAATCAGGTAAATGTTAGGCATATACTTTTAAAACCATCGTTTACTTCGGATATGTTAGTTGAAGCCCAGAATAAACTTGATAGTATAGTTACATTAATTAAACTTGATAGTTTGACTTTTGAGAAAGCTTGTTTGAAATTCTCAGAAGATAAGAAATCAAGACTGAATGGTGGTTATATCGTAAATCCAAATACTAATACACAGTATTTTGAAAAAGAGCAACTTCAACCTTCAGACTATTATGTGATAAAAGAACTAAAAAAAGGTGAAACTAGTACTCCTTTCGAGTCACGCGATGAAAATGCAAATGTGATATTCAAAATCATCAAACTAAAAGAAATAATACCTTCACATAAAGCCAACCTTAATGACGATTATGATGTTATTCAACGTTTGACCAAACAGAGCGTAGAGCATGATCTGTTCATGAAATGGGTTAAGGAGAAACAAAAAACAACATACATAAAGATAGATCCCTCTTATAAGGGATGTAAATTTAAATCCGATGGATGGGTTAAATAACATTAATCGGTTGCATATTCCTTAATGAAATTAACCACTAGCCATATTTTAGAGTTTACAGTTACTGTACTGCTCTTTTTTTTGCCTTGCTATTCCTTTGCTCAAAAGGATAAAGTTATTAAGGTTAATGCTGAATCGATGAAAAACCTTATCCGTAATGAACAGCAAGTTGTGCGCTATCTGGGTAATGTAAATATCCAGCATCAGGAAACAACCATGACATGTGATAGTGCTTATCTTGTAAGAAAATCAAACATTCTTGAAGCTTATAGCAATGTGATTGTGACAAAAGAGGATGCAAAACTATTTGGCGATTATTTATACTACGATGGGAATACTTCAATGGGTAAAGTTACTGGCAAGGAGGTAAAACTTATACAGAAGGACGCTGAGCTTAAAACTGATACCATATACTTTAATACAAAAGATAATTTTGCTTACTATAATACATCGGGAGTATTAACAAATGCTGAAAATAAGTTAGTAAGCCAAAGAGGCTACTACTATTCTAAGTTAAAAAAATACTACTTTTCTGGAAACGTTAAGATGGAGGGAAAGGATGGTCGTTTGTATACCGATTCCCTTGAGTATAGCACTCAAGATGAACTTGCATACTTTTATGGCCCAACAAGAATATATAATAAGGATAGCTACGTTTATTGCGAAAAGGGTTGGTATGATCGAAAAAACGATAAGTCAAATTTTTTCAATAACGCTTTTATTATTAATGGTGTACAAAAGCTATACGGTCAAGATATCTTTTACGATAAAAAAAATGGATATTCTAAAATTGTGGGAAAAGTTGCAATTGTTGATACTACCCAAAAGGTAACTGTTTATGGAGGTAGGGCTTTCTTTAACGATAAGACAAAAGAGGCAGAAGTTACCGAAGAGCCTTTATTACTTATGATTTCGGATGGAGATACTCTTTTTTTAAAAACAAATAAATTTCTTATTAACTCATTTCGAGATACAACCCTACCCGATTCAACCTTTAGGATTATCAAAGCGCTCGGTGCTGTGAAATTTTATAAAAAAGATATTCAAGGACTTTGTGATTCTCTTCTTTATAACACAAAAGATTCAACAATTAGCATGTTTGTAGACCCTGTACTTTGGAATGACAATAACCAAATAACAGCCAATTTCATCAAGGCATTTTCTACAGTTGGGAATAAAATAAAAAGAATGGATTTTGAAGGTGCGGCCTTTTTTACTCAGCAAGAAGAAAAAATACAATTTAATCAGATTAAGGGTAAAACAATGATTGCTCACTTCAATGATGGGAAGATTGCAAAACTGGATGTTAATGGAAATGCAGAAGCTATTCGGTTTTTTAGAGATGAGGGTAGAATAGCGGCGGTTAATAAGTCAGAAAGTTCTGATTTAGTTGTATCATTTAAAAATAATCAGATATCAAAAATATCATTAAAAATTAAACCATTATCAGTTTTTTATCCAATAGAAAAAGTAAATTACGAAGAGATTACTCTTAAAGGATTTCACTGGCTCAATGATACTAGACCCCAAAATAAATTTGATATAATTCCTAAAGGATTGGATTTGGTTCTAACAGATTCGAAACCTGGATTTAAAAAGGATATTATTCAATAGTGCGTTATATAAAAACGCATTGTGCGACTGAAGAATATTAAAAAATTAGTTTAATTATCTAATATTATGAATAATAATGTGTTAGCAAAATACAAACTCTAATCCGCTATTCTACTCTGACACAACTTGGAGGTAAGTTTTGACAAGTTTCTTGGCACAATTAACTCTTTTTCACCGATAAAATAAACGATCTTTACAATTTTCAGGATTGTATTAATATAAGTATGACTCAGTCATAATATCATGAATTATAGTATGTTGATTTAATATATCATATCTTGCTGAATAAAATGAAATCCTAAGGATGTAAGTAAATCAATCATCATTCGACTTAAATTATTTTATGAAAAAGCGGAGATTATGCAGAGATCATTTAAATAAATGACTCATTTGAAATAATATTCATCTTAATATTTATACAATAATCAAATAATTAATTATTTAAGTTACAATTGAGTTTTTATTGTTGTAAATTCATTAAACATATTTTGAATTAAAGCAAAAATCTTTACGATTTATGTCATCTTAAAATTGACCATATATGCTATAATAAATTTTATAATTAGTATTTTATACTACTTAATTTTAAAAAAACAGATTATATGATATATTTTAAAAATGTATATTAATATTTGTTAGTTTACTTATACCTATTGTATCTTAAAAATATATTTGATTTGTTTATGATTTAATAAAAAAATTTATAGATTTGTCGCTGAACATGTAATACAATTAGATTGGATTAAGAAGACTGACTTTTCTTGTTGAAAAAACTAATACAGGCAATTATATTTGTAATATAATGTGGCATAAATAATTAAGATGATTGTTGGTGTTTGTCACAGAAGGAATTTATATTATTTATCTTGATATAGATTTTTGAATACGAAACGTGAAAAAATTGAAGGTTAATAGATTATATGCTAATTGACTAGGCGAAGCTGTATTTAATAGAGAAACTAATGCTAAACTATGATGTTTTATTAAGCCCAATCAAACAGGATGTTGAACATGATTATTTAATAGAATCTAATTTTAAAAGCAATTGGTTTATATTTTATACTGCCCCTCGAGCGGAGAAGTATGTTTACCAAGAACTTGTAAGAAGAAAATACGAGGTTTTTCTCCCCATGACCAAAACCTTAAAGACTTGGAAGAATCGGCAAAAAAAAGTTATAGATCAAGTACTTTTTCCAAGTTATATTTTTGTGAATACACATGAATATGAGTTGCAGATTATAAAACAGGTACCCAAAATTGTAACATATATTCATTGCGCAGGAAAACCATCAATAATTCAAGTAAAAGAGATAGAATGTATAAAGGAGATGCTAAGACTTAATCAAGGGGTTACTGTCGAAACCAATTTCTCTGAGGGCGAACAGGTACAAATACTTTATGGTCCATTGGCTGGTCATTCGGGGATCTTGGTAAAGCAAAAGGGGAAAACGAGATTTGGAATAAAGTTAAAAGATATTAATCAAACATTTTTTATTGATATCAACACCAATATGGTGCAGAAATCAAATTAATTTTAAGGGATACTTGTTTGAATGATCAACAACAAATTGATTCAAAAATTAATTAAGTTATAATATTTATCAATAAACCTTTTTAAAAAAACTGTTTGAAATAAATAGTCACAAGTTAATTCCATGTGCATTATCAAGTCTGTTTGAAAGTATTTACGATTTGTCGTTGTTGTCCAATTGTAAATCCTTTCAAGGTTTAGTATGCTGTAAATATTGTTTACAAGGTGATTTTTTCAATATGTTTTGTATTATTTATCAACAGTAATATTAACGTTAAATGAGTCTAAAAGGTTACATATTTTATTCTTTTAATAATCAGCCTAAAACGCTTATTTCCCTTCTAGGTGTCTCTTTTAAAATGGATAATGTGATTAGAATAGAAAAACAACTATCTATCATCATACACAGGCAAAGCAGAAACTTTCATGACAGCAGTTATTTTGAGTCTGTAAATTCGTTTTCGCATTTGATGAGATATAACGAAGTGTTCGATGAAGTCAATCTGGTTATGAAGTTTGGAGCAAGTGATAGATTGTTAGGTATATATTAATAATTATATAATCAAGAATAATTATAGCAACCCAAATCGTATCTCAGAAAATAATTGATAGAGTCTAACTAAAATAATTGAAATGGATTTTATTACTAAAGTTGAAAAGGAAAATATACTTAACCAAAAGGGTAGAGTAATTTGGTTAACAGGCTTGTCCGGTGCTGGCAAAACTACAATTGCCGGTGCTTTAGAGAGAATGCTTTATCAAAATGGATATATTACTAAAATACTTGATGGTGATATATTAAGAACAGGTCTGAATGCTAATCTTGGATTTTCGACAGAAGATCGAAATGAAAATATAAGGAGGGTTGCCGAGGTTTCAAAAATATTAATTGATACTGGAATCATCTGTATCAATAGTTTTATCAGCCCAACCAATGAAGTTCGAAATATTGCTAGGAATATAATCGGAGATAAGGATTTTGTTGAGGTATATGTTCATGCTCCCTTAGAGGTTTGTGAACAGAGAGATGTAAAAGGGTTGTATAAAAAGGCTAGAGCTGGTGAGGTTAAAGAGTTTACAGGAATTTCCGCTACTTATGAGATTCCACAGAAACCAGATATTGTAATTAAAAGTTATGGTAAAACAATACAGGAATCTGCTGAGGAACTTTATAATTTTATTCTTCCAAAAATTACTGTTTTGAAAAATAAACAGGTTCAAAATAGCGAGGTTTCTAGTTTGTCTGTTTGAAAATTAAATAATCAATCAATTAATAACCATTTTAAATTTAAAGTTATGAATATAGGAGAAAAATTGCGAGTGATTTTAGCAGAACTAAGGGAAAATAAGTCTCTTGTGAATGAAATCAATGATTCTACTGACTTGATTAATGATGTGGGTTTGGATTCGCTTCAAATGATTAATTTCTTATTGAAGTTAGAGGATGAATTTGATATTGAAGTTGATTTTGATAACCTTGATTTTACTCAAATGCGTTCCTTCGGGAAATTAGTAAAATTTATAGAAAAGCAGGTTGGTCAGCGTATTGAACAGAGAAATTAATCATAGTGAAAGAATCGAACAATACATTATACTTAGGAACTTTTAATTCTGAACTGTTTTGGAAAGAATTAGGCTTTTCTGAACTTCCATCTATTTCGGATTTACAGAGTGATAATGTTCTTTCAGTACTCGATGAATTACAATTTGCATTTTGTGCAAATTCAAATGATGTTCTGATCACTAGGCTGCCATTTGACCAATTTCATAAGGAATATCTTTGTCTACTAGGCTTTGAATTCAAAAGTAATGATGTTCAACCCAAAAATGAAAAAGGTTCAGGTGTAGCATCAATTTGTGATTTGATTTCAGGGAGTCAAAACCTTGAATATTTCCGTGGTTTAACATCATCTATAAACTCCTTTTCTCCGTATTCCATTTTGCCAGAATCTGAATTGCTATTGCAGAAATTGCAATTAGAAAATAGTATTCCGAGCATCGAGATAGTGAAGAAAGTAAACTCAAAAGTATTTTCTACACTTCTTTCAAAGGAAATTGGAGGTATTAAAAAAGAGGAATTAGCATATTCATCTGAATATCTGTTAAGGATAGGTAAAGAAATGCTTTCTTCATCCCATGTTCTTATAAAAGATCCAATGGGGGTTTCGGGTAAAGGTAATATGCTAATAAACTCCGAAAAACTGCTTAGCCGTATATGTAGCCATATTCAGAAGCAGGAGCAGAATGGAAAAAAGACATGCTTTGTTATTGAATCTTTGCTGAATAAGAAAGCAGATTTTT
The DNA here is from genome assembly GCA_013141385.1 of Bacteroidales bacterium. Lineage (NCBI taxonomy): Bacteria > Pseudomonadati > Bacteroidota > Bacteroidia > Bacteroidales > Bacteroidales bacterium. The sequence continues at coordinate 42,997 of JABFRB010000038.1, forward strand.
CAACGCAACTTTTGATAGATAAATCCGGGGAAATAAAACTAGTTACCGTTCAGGTAATGCGAAACAATGGGTTTGCTTTTTCTGGAATACAAACATCAGACAGCAAATTCCTTAGTTTCTTGAATAAAACGGAATATTTTAAGCAGGTTGAGTGGATTGGGAGAGAAATTTATAAAGAAGGATATTTTGGCCCTGTGTGCATTGATTCAATGGTTGATCAAGATGATAATGTAATCCCCATTATTGAGATCAATGCCCGCAAATCGATGGGATTGATAAATTATGCAATAGATCAGCATTTGGCAAATTTTTCGGTAAAAGGGAATCTGATGTATCTTTCATTAATTCTAAAAAACAAAATTTCGTTCGAAAAACTTTTAAATAGACTCGATGAACTTGGGATTCTTTTCACAAGTCAAAATAACTTGGGGATTTTGCCATTATCTGCAAATGCTATAAATATTAATGTTGGTGATAATGTTACAGACTCTATGTCATGCAAAGGCAGGTTTTATTTTTCTCTAATTGCAAAAGACAATGAAGAAAAGAAAGATGAATTATTGTCAAAACTGAATTTTGCATTTAATGAATTCAATATCAAAGTAGTAAATTAAGAAATAAAATGGAAAAAGGTACGATAACAATTCTTAGTTCTGGAGTTACCCTCGGAATTTATGTTCCAGCTTTAACAATTAATTCTCAACTGCAAAATAAGGGTTTCAATACTGATGTTGTTGTGCTTGAGAGTCTTTTTTTAAAGGAAAAGCAAAATAAAATACCCGAAGCAAAAGTTCAATTTCATAAAAATTTTAAGTTCGCCTTAATGGGACAAAAGGTTACAGGTAATATTTTTGATAGTTTTGATATACCTGTGCTAGAGGCGACACTTACAAAATGGATTAATGAAAAGAGATCTCATTTTTTGGTTTTTTCTGGATTTTGGGTGCCAATAATTGAGCAATATTTATCTGCAATTGATTTTAAGATTGAGGTAGATATATGCCACATGGACGCAACGGAGTCTATATCCTGGAAGGGAAGGGATACCTCTCATTCATGTTACCGTCATATTTGGATGTTTAACTGGGAAAACAGAGCCGTTACTTCAATTATAGATATTCAGGGCGAGCCCCCCTTAATGTTTGAAAAAAGGAACGATAGATTTATTGTTCATGGTGGTGGATGGGGTATTGGTACTTATAAAAACGTTATACCTGAATTAACGGAACTCGGTTATGGTTTAGATATTATAGCCTATGATAACAACGACATATCTGATAATAAGAATAAGCACCGTTATTTCATGATTGACCCAAATTGGAAAGCCTGGGAAAAGGATAGCCATAATTATTATATTTTTCCACCATTAGGAGAAGTAAATGGAAATAGCCAAATACAATATAAAAACAATCGGCAATATTCTGAAGTATACAATCTTATAGCACAAAATAAAGCAATAATTAGTAAGCCAGGAGGGGCAACCATAATTGATTCACTTTCATCTGCAACTCCAATAATATTTTTAGACCCATTTGGTGAGTATGAGAACGTTAATTCTAAATTATGGGAGTATTTAGGATTCGGAATTTCATATAAAAATTGGAAAGAATCGAATTTTTCAATGGCAATTCTTGATGAATTGCATAATAACTTATTAAAAATAAGACCTAAACTAAAAAACTATTTGGAGGAAATATATGCAGCCTAAAACAACAGTTAAATTCGACGAAAAAACATTCGAGAGACATAAAGAATCAATTAAATCTATTGCGAAAACACGTAGAATGAGAAAGTTGAACCCAACTTATTCTTCTGACTTACCATTAGATATTGGGATGCAAGTTACTCGAAGATGTAACTTAAAATGCAAAACTTGTTTCTTATGGAATGAAAATGGTGATTTTCGTTATTTGGATAAGGAGGAGAAAGAGATTGAACTTGATGCTTCAATTATAGAAAAGACACTATTTGAAACAAAGGAGGCAAAATCAAGACTATATATGTGGGGAGCAGAACCATTAATTCATAAACAATGGGATGATATTGCTAAGATGTTGATTAAAGATCATCGTTGGTTAACAATTTGTACTAACGGAATTTTATTAGATAAGAAAGTTGATACACTGCTTCCTATCTCTGAGGATTTAGCAGTAGTAATGAGTCTGGATGGATTTGAACATGAACATGATATTGTACGCGGTAAAGGGACTTTTGCCAAAACAGTTCAAAATGCTGAAATGTTGATTTCACTCAAAAAAAAGGGACTATTCAAAGGTTTAACAACATTTCATTGTGTTCTGAATGATGATATTATACCGAATTTGTTTGAGTTTGCTAAATATTGTGAAAATTTTGGTGTAGACTCATTATACTTCGGTTTTCCATGGTACATTGGCCCAGATACCTGCAAAGAAATGGATGAACATTACAATAAACATTTCAGTTGGTTAGATAATTTGAATAAAAGGGAACAAAATAGTTGGTATACTTATGCTTATCATATAAAACCAGAATTAATTCCTGTTCTTGAAGAACAAATGAAAAAAATAATTGATCATGAGTCAAAATTAAGAATCAGGCTTCAACCTCCACTTGAAATTCCAGAATTTAGAGATTATTTAGTTGGCAAAAAAATGCCTGTACAGTACAGCTCCAATTGTTATGCAGTATCTAATAGGATGGATATTTTAGCAAATGGTGACGTGACAACCTGTCAACCATTCCGTGAATTTGTAGTTGGGAATTTGTACAATAATAGTTTGGTCGAAATTTGGAAGGGCGAAAAATTCAATAAGGTACGAGAAGCTATTAGCCAAGGATTAACTCCAATATGTTCAAAATGCATATTACTTTATTTAAACGGTAAATAATCTAATCTGTATTTATCCTTAATATAAATAATTTGGATTCAAATCTATTATGAATTTAGCACTCAATCTAATAACATTAAGCCATGGAAACTAAATTTGATTTCAAGAATATGGGTTATTGTGGTGCTGAATGTGGTAATAAATGTCACATTTTTACAGCAACAGTTAGCAATGACATTGATGCTAAAAAAAGGATAGCCTCAGACTGGACTTTTGAGCAAGGCGAATCTTTTACTGCAGACGAAGTTTTCTGTTATGGGTGTAAAAATAAAGAAATGCCACAAAATAAGGCTCACCTCAAATGTACAGTGCGTATTTGTGCAGAGGAAAAACATTTAGAGGCATGTTTCCAATGCAAGGATCTAGAAAAATGTGATAAAGCTCTTTGGCGAAATTGGCCAAACCTTAAGTCAGAAGCATTAAGAATTCAGAAAAGTTTAAATTTATAAAATACTATGTAATGGGATGTATTAAGCTTGGAATACTTGGAACCGCAGATGTTATTGGGCGTTCATTAATTGAGCCGTCAAAAAAAGTAGAACGTCTTAATATTTATGCAATTGCTTCTCGAAGTGATGAAAAAGCAAAAAGTATTGCAGAGAAATATAGCATTCCCAATTATTTTTCAGGGTATGATACACTTTTAAACAACAAAGAAATTGATGCTGTTTATATACCCTTAATCAATAGTTTACATGCTGATTGGACTATTAAAGCCATTAAAGCAGGTAAGCATGTATTAATAGAAAAACCACTTTGCCTAAATTCTGAAGATTTAAAGAGAATTAAAGAATGTCTAGATGATCATCCTGAAGTTGTAGTTTTAGAAGGCCTCATGTCACAACACCATCCTTTTAGTGATAAATTATTAGAAATAATTAAGAATAAAAAATATGGTGCTTTGAAATCTCTTAAAACAAAAGCTTCTTATAATATTAATGAACCTAATGATTTTAGGCTGTTTCCAGAAAAGGGAGGAAGTGTGTTTTTTGAAGAAGGATTACTATGGTGCCATTTGACCCAGATTTGTTTAGGATTAGAACCATTAGGTTTTGACACCCAATGTGATTTTAATGGTCCAAATGGGGGAGATCATATATTCCAAACAAAATTAATATTCCAAGATGGTGTTACCTCTGAACTTTTCTGTTCCTATGCACATCCTTATCAGGCAGACCATTTTATTAATTTCGAAAAAGCAGAGATTAAAATTAAAAATTTCTGGAGACCAACATTTGGCTTCCAGAAATTGAAAATGGAAATTAATAATCTTAATTCTGTTGAAAATGAAGATTATGTATTTGAATCACAAAATTATTTTTTTAATCAATTAAATTTTTTTATTGATGTAATTGAGAAAAAAAAGAAGAATATTCCAATTCATGAATCTTTTGAAAGGATAGAATTAATGGAAAAAATTTATAATAAGGCTAAAATACATACAACATCTTGTTGAAATTGTAAATAATTCACATTGATAATAGTAGTCTAAAGAACTGCTAACCAAAATAAAGTTTGATTACCTCAAGTAGAATATCTAATAGGTCAGTTTCATGATTTTAAAGAGGAGCATAAATAACTGAGGAATAGTTTTTATTGTTTGAATAAACCCAGATTTAACTTCCTTTTGCCAACAAATTTATAGAGTATTATTTTTTTTGTTATGTGAAAACATGACTAATAATAGCCAGTGTAATATTTTGATTATTAACCCTTAACTTTAAAGATATATTCTCATGAAAGCAAATATTGACTGTCTTCTTATAGGATCCTATAATTTCGAGATAGGAAAAATGGAGAAAATATTAAAAACTATTGGGCCGGAGTCTTCAGTTTCTCGAAACTTTAATATACGATATCTTAAACACAATGGTAAACCTTATGAAATATTTGAATTAATTGAATATTTACATAACAATTATAAGTCTGAGAAACTTGTTAATCTTGATGAAACCTTAAGCAATACTATTGCTTATCTTGGAAGTTATCTTGATAATCACGGCTTTAGTTTTGATTATATTATCTCCTTTTTAAAGGAAAAAGAAAAATTAGCTGATTTATTACAAAACAGCAACGTTTTAACAATCGCTATCCTAACAACTACATATGGTAACCAATTCCCAATCCGGGATCTTGTTTCTTTTATCAGAAAATACAATACAGAAGTAAAAATTATTATCGGGGGACCATACCTTAATAGTCAATTATTGTTTGAAGAAACAAAATCAGCCAAGATAGCATTTCTTAAAAGTTTAGGCGCCGATTTTTATGTTGATTCTCCACAAGGGGAAGATACTTTAGGGGATCTATTAACAGCCATTAAAAACAACACCTCTTTTGATAATATTTATAATTTATACTATAAGCAAGATGGGGATCTTATCCAAACTTCCTCAAAGGATGAGAGAGTTACCCTTGAAGAAAATATGATAAATTGGCAACTATTCAAAAAAGATTTGCCAGATTATCTATTTATAAGAACATCATTATCATGTCCATTTAGCTGTTCATTTTGCGATTTTCCTGCACGTATGGGGAAACATACCTATTTAAGCCTTGATTATGTTGAAAGAGAATTGGATTCTATCGCAGAGATAGGTAAGGTAAAATATATTAGGTTTATAGATGATACGCTTAACATTCCTAAACCTCGGTATAAAGAGATGTTAAAGCTAATGATTCGAAAGAAGTATAATTTTAAGTGGAATGCATTTTATCGTTGTCAATTTTCTGATGAGGAAACAGTGCAACTAATGAAAGAGAGCGGTTGTGAATTAGTCCATCTTGGAATAGAATCTGGAAGTCAGCAGATTTTAGATAACATGCATAAACAGGCAAAAGTGAAGGATTTTAGAAAAGGAGTAGATTTATTGAATAAATATGGTATTATGTCGATAGCTACCCTAATTATGGGATTTCCTGGCGAAACAGATTATACTATAAAAGAAACAATTGATTTCTTGAACCAATCTCCTCCAACTTTTTCTAATTTTCACCTCTGGTTCTGTTCCCCAATGACTCCAATATGGCAAGAAAAAGAAAAGTACGGATTATCCGGTTGGGCGTTTAACTGGAAACATAATACTATGGATTCAAATAGGGCTATGGATGAAATAGAAAAAATACTAATAAACAATCCATTAACAACTAGTATATTAAACACTATGCTAGCTGAATATGTCTTAGTTTTCCTTCATAATGGTTATTCATTAGATCAATTAAGAATGTATTTTAATAGTTTTAATGATGGTGTTAAGGAAAAGTTAATCAGTAGAAAAAATGTTGACGTTAGTAATGAGGTTTTAGAGAGAATAAAATCCAGTCTTATTCAAATTTAATTACTTACAAACACTTTGTTTTAGAACTTTCAATGAGTCAATGATCCTTTAAAATAATAGAGAGGTATTAATAAATGGATAAAAATATTAATAGCAGGGATATTGCAATAATCGGAATGGCTTGTCGTTTCCCTGATGCAGATAATTATAGTGAGTTTTGGAATAATTTAATTCAAAATAAAAATTCAATTATTCACTTTTCTGAAGAAGAGCTTTTGCAAAAGGGAAGAGATAAAAAAACTATTAATTCTCCAAATTTTGTTAAAGCCGCATCTGTTATAAAGGATCTCGACAAGTTTGATGCTTCATTCTTTAATTGTAATACCCATGAGGCAATTTTAATGGATCCTCAAATCCGTTTATTTTTAGAATGTGCATGGGAAGCTCTAGAAAATAGTGGATACGCTACTGGCGATAATAGTTGTAAGATTGGTATATACGCAGGTTCAAATATATCAAACTATTTGTATAGGTATGTGATACAAAAAATACATGAAACAATTGACAAGGAAGATATTTCCTACAATTTGAACAAATGTATTAATGATTATATGGCAACATTTGTTGCTTATAAATTGAACTTGAGGGGACCTAGTTTTAATGTTCAAAATTGGTGCACTAGTTCAACAACAGCAGTTCATTTAGCTTGTCAGAGTTTACGCAGCAAAGAGTGTGACATTATTTTAGCGGGCGGTGTTAATTTGCATATTCCACAAGAGGGTTATTTTACTGCTGAACATGGACAGTTATCACTTGATGGTTCTTCTAGTTCTTTTGATAAGAATGCAAGAGGTACTATCCCTGGAAATGGATTGGGTATAGTAGTATTAAAACTTTTATCAAAGGCGGTGGAGGATGGAGATTATATACATGCCGTTATTAAAGGGACGAGTTGTAACAACGATGGGTTTGGGCCTCAAAAATTAAGTTATCATGGATTAACGACCGAAGGCATGTGCAGGGCAATTAATGATGCCTTAGTTGATTCGGGTGTTGATGCAGGTTCTATTTCGCATATTGAGGCTCATGGGACTGCCAATAGATTAGCCGATAGAGTAGAATTAAACGCCTTATCAAACACTTTTAAAAAATATACTGACAAAGAGAAATATTGCGCAGTAACTTCTGTAAAATCAAATATTGGGCATTTAGGTATGGCCTCAGGAATTGCAGGAATAATAAAAGTTGCATTATCTCTGAAGAATAAAAAAATTCCTGGTGTAATAAATTTAGATAGCGTTGACAAAAAAACACTAAACGAGCATTCGCCATTCTACATTAATACAAGTTTAATTGATTGGGAAAGCCAAAACCTTCCAAGAAGAGCTGCTGTCAATAATTTTGGACTAGGAGGAACAAATACTCATTTCATTCTGGAAGAAGCTCCAGAATTAATAATTTCAAATGGTTCTGATAAATTAGAAATATTAACATTATCAGCTCAAACAGCTAGTGCCCTAGAGCAAATTAAACTTAATTTAAGTAAAGATTTAGAAAGCTATCCCGAAAAAAGTGTCGACAATGTTGTTTATTCAATGAACATTGGCAGAAAAGCATTTAATTACAGACAATCTTTCGTTTGTAAGGACAAAAAGTCTTTGGTTAAATCATTAAACTCAAAAGATTTATCTCACACAATCTTTAATGAAAATGAAGAATCTTCAATTGTCTTTCTGCTTTCTGGATCCGAGGATTATAGGGATAACATCACGTATGAATTTTACAAAAATATTCCATCATTTAAGAAAGAGATAGATAATTGTTTTGATTTGCTAAATCGATTGTACAAAATCGATATCAAAAGCATTCTATATTCTGACAATAAGAATGTTGAAAAAACTGACTTGAATTCGACATTAATATATTTATTCGTTGAATACGCTTTAGCAAAAGTCTGGATAGGTTGGGGTGTAAACCCAGATTTAATGATAGGTTGTAGTACTGGTGAATTAGCCGCTGCATGTATTGCAGAAGTAATATCACTTCAAGATGCAATCAAACTTATTGTTGAATTATTTAACAAACTAGAGAGCCTTCCTTCTGGTAAAATGTTAACCGTTTTGTGTTCGAAAGAGGAAATAATAGATCAGTTGAACGATGATTTATCATTAGCTGCTGTTTACAACCCGTCTACTCTATTGTTGGCAGGAACAACTCACGCTACTCAGGAGATGATGAAATTCCTAGAAACTAAGAACATTAGCTACCAACTTGTTGATTGTCGCTATCCTTTTCACCATTCAAAATATTTCGATTCTTTGAAAGATGATATTAGCGCTGTTATAAAAACCTTTAACATATCATCGCCCAAAATTTCATATATATCATGTGTTACAAAGAATGAAATTTCTATTGATACACTCAAAAATCCCGAATATTGGTTACAGATATTTAGTGATACTTTTGATTTTAACGATGCTATAAAATATATTTCAAAAACAAATACCAAAAAAATTTACGTGGAGATCGGATTAAAACAAACCCTATACTCCATGTTAAAGCAGCATCCTTCATTAAATAGTAATGATGTGGTATTCTTTTCTTTTTCTCCTTCTGAAGACAAGGATTCAGAATTATTTTCGCTTTACAATACTTTAGGTAGTTTATGGCAAAATGGGGCTAAAATTGATTGGAAATCATTTTATAGAGACGAAAAAAGAAATAGGATACCCTTACCAACTTATCCTTTTGAAAGGAAGAGGTATTGGTATGAAATTGAGCAAACAAAAGAAACTGAAATTGACAATGAAGATTCCTTAATTCCTAAGAATAAATTATCGGAATGGTTTTATATACCAACTTGGAAACAGAGCTACCAGTTCTCAGGTAATATTCAAACTGAATTAGCCGGAGCTCCCAAGATCTGGATGGTTTTTATTGATGGACAAAATGTTGGTAACAAAATAGTTGAAAAACTTGAAGGTTTTGGACAAAAAGTTATAATTATCAGGCAGGGTGATGGTTTTAAGCAAACTAAAACGACTGAATTTTATATTAATCCAAATAGTAAAAGCGATTATCAGGCTTTGTTTAGTAGACTATCAGAAATAAGTTTGATTCCGGAGAAAATTGTACATCTCTGGAGTCTTGAATCGGTAACAAATAATTCGGACACTGGCGAAATTAATAGTGATTATCTGAAACTCCACTTTTTTAATCTTATTTACATAATTCAAGCTATTGGGGAGACAAAAAAAGCCAGCGAGTTTCAACTTTTTGTTTTAACTAGTAATTTGTTCATTGTAAATGGTGATGAACAAATTAGCCCCGAGAAATCTGTAATACTAGGACCGATTAAAACAACTCCTAAAGAATATAAAAATATTAAATGCTCTTGCATTGAAATTTGTTCTAATAAGTTAAATGACTCTTTGTTAGAGAATTTATTAAATGATTTTACAAATGTCCCTAATGAGAATTACATTGCTTACAGAGGAACACAAAGATGGGAGCAGACCTACGAAAAGATTAGTTTAACATCTACAATCGCCAATGCCAATATATTGCGTAATAAAGGCACCTATTTAATTACCGGAGGACTTGGTGGGGTTGGGCTAGTTTTTTCAGAATATCTTGCTAAAAACTATAATGCTAATCTAATATTAGTTTCACGCTCCAAGTTCCCTTCCCGTAGTGAATGGGATATTTACGTGAAAAAAGCGGATACGAATCCCAATACCGTTAATGCTATTAAAACAATTATTGAATTAGAAACTAAATATGGTGTTACTGTCCTAGTATGTAAGGGGGATGTTTCAAATTTCAATGAGTTATCAGATGTTGCCTCGCTTTGTAAAGAAAAATTTGGACATATTAATGGAATAATTCATAACGCAGCAGTTCAAGGAGGTGGTAGTATTCAGTTTAAATCCCCGGAAGAAATTAAAGAAGTATTTCCTCCCAAAATTCAAGGTACAACCAACTTGTATGAAATATTTAAAAATGACGATCTGGATTTTTTAATATTCAGTTCTTCTATTGCATCTGTTCTAGGTTTGTATGGGTTGGCTGATTATTGTTCTGCAAATGCATATGTTGATGCTTTTGCCCAAAAGCATTTCTCAAATTCACGTACGCTTATAACGGCAATTAATTGGGACATGTGGAGTGAGGTAGGGATGGGAATATCGGCTAAGTTACCATCAGATATTACATCATTGAGAGAAATTAATAAAGAATTTGGGATTAAATCAGAGGAGGGGATTGAATTATTAAAACAGATTTTATCGCTAAAAGTACCGCAAACAATTATCAGTACCAGAGAATATTCAAAGTTAAATCAAACTAAAATTTATGGTAGCCTCTGGAACGAAAAGATTGAATCCACAGAAATTCATAGTAATCAGCCGAGTATAATAAGTGATAAACGTACTGATTATGCAAGCAATGAAATAGAGAGTATTTTAATGGGAATGTGGACCAAATTATTTGGGACAAATGAAATTAGCATTCATGATGATTTTATAAAAATTGGTGGACATTCCTTGTTAGCTACAATGTTATTGAACAGGATCAGAAATATATTTGATGACATTGAAATTTCACTACAAGATTTATTTGATAATCTCACAATCGAAAAGATGACTCGTTTAATAAAGGGTTTATTAGACGAAAGGAAAGCCATTTTAGCTTCGGAATTGCAAAGTGGGACAGATAATTCGCCAGTTTTGCAAGAGATAGGCCAATACCTGAGGGATAAAATATCTCATGCGCTAAATATCAATATTGAAAAAAATACGGATGTATGTTTTGAGGATATTGATATCAAATCTGTTACGGGTCAATTATATTTAGATTTAAAAAGGGATTTTAATTTACCAGTTTATGAATTTGAAATTTTGAGTAAAAAATCGATAAATGAATTAGCTATTTATATAGAAGAATCAATTAGCATTTTAAATAATGAAAATAAAAAAGAGGAGGTTCAAAAATCAGTTTTTACAGAGAATTTTGATGCGAAGAATTTTTCGGATGATAAAATAAAATCCAAGAATAAAAGCATGGCATTTGTCTATTCTGCTGTGAGGTCTGGCTCAACATTAATGCGGCTTATATTGGCTGGTAATAGTAATTTATTCAGTCCTCCGGAGATGAAAATTTTGATGTATAATACTGTTAAAGAATGGGCTGAAGCAAGGCATAAACATACTATTTTACACGGTGGAGTTTTGAGATCTTTTATTGAACTTTTTGGTTATAGCCAAAAAGAAGCTTTAGAATACTTGAATAGTTTAATTGAGAAAGATACCCCTGTTAGTGAAGTGTACCGTATTATTCAGGATAAATTGGGTGCCCGTATGTTAGTTGATAAGTCACCCGAATATTCATCAAGCCAGGTAATTTTAAACCGTGCCGAAAAAATATTTGAAAACCCTAAATACATATTTCTTATTCGTCACCCATATTCAGTTATTGATTCAATAGTTCGCAATAGGACATATACAATGCATATGCAGAAGGTCACTGATCCATATAAAGTTGCAGAAGAGACATGGTACGCATTTAATTCTAATCTATTGAATTTTTTTAATAGCATAAATAGCGAAAAGTTTATGCTAGTCCGTTATGAAGATTTGGTACAGAGTCCTAAACCAATTATTACTAACATCTGTGACTTTTTAGAAATAGATTTTGAAGAGGATATGTTGTATCCGTATAAAGGGAAACGCATGATTGATGGAGATGGTGATCCAAATATTTTTAATCATGATGATATTAATCCAGAATTAGCAGATGTTTGGAGAAATATACAATTACCAATCCAACTTAGTGAAGAGACTAAACTCCTTGCAGGCAAATTTAATTACGAATTACCTTTTGATGCCCTTGATTCAAATAGAAGTATTGAAAAAATAGAAATAAACAACCATTAATAGGACGAATTAGAATACTTTTTAGATATTGTCTTTGTTGAATAAAAATATCAATATAAAGTACGAATAAAAAACCATAAAATAACGAAACAAAAATATTGCATAATCGTAATTGTTTGTGTTGTTAATATAAACATAAGCATTATGATTTACATTTGCACGGTGCATTACCAAACAGAAGTGTGGATAAAACCCCAATTAGAATACATTAAAAAGAATTTTGATAGACCGTATAAAATAGTAGCGTGTGTTCCGGAAACTCGGAACTGCAAGGATTTTTATCTTGAATCGTGCTATGAGAATGATTCAATTCTTAGTTATAATCATGCAGATAAATTAAATTATTTGTCAAAAGTTGTATGTTTAGAAGCGAAGCCTACAGATGTGATAATTTTTTTAGATGGAGATGCTTTTCCTATTAAACCAATTGGTAGATATTTAGAAGAAAAACTAAATAAATATGCTTTAATTGCCGTTCAAAGAAAAGAGAATGATGGAGACATGAACCCTCACCCCTCATTTGCGGCAACAACTGTAGGTTTTTGGGAAAAAATAAAAGGAGACTGGTATCCTGGTTATTCGTGGAAAAACTGTCATGGTTCAGAGGTTAGCGATACTGGAGGTAATTTGTTGAAAATTCTAGATGACCATAAAGTAAACTGGTATCCCTTGAATAGAACTAATCGAACAAATATTCATCCTCTATGGTTTGGGGTATACGATGATGTTGTATATCATCATGGAGCTGGATATAGAATGCCAATATCCAGATTAGATTTAAAAAATGGAAGTATTGATGAGGATGAATTTATAGGTTCAGTTGAGTTTGTAAGAAATTTGGAAGCTCAGAATATAGTTTTTGATGAAATTGGGAATAATGTCAACTTCTTTGAAAGATTTTTGTAAGTTAAAACTATGGACAAAATAAATGTTGTAAGATATTTTGTGAGATAAGACTTGAAAAAGATTAGTTTCAGGTTTTACTCATTTATATTGGAGAATAAGTTGAGTAAGTCAGCATAATATAAATAAAACTACACTTCAATTACAATTTACATAATTTCCAATATCAGGCAAATGTAATTGTAATAAATCCTAGAGAAAATGACTTCTAATTGATAAAGTAAGTATTTAGAATTCAAAAGGGAGAATGCAAGATCTAAAGATCAATCCATAAGTTTTACATTAAAAGTTACATCCAAATAATGGGATTTGTATTATCTATTAGATACTACAATTATTTTAGTTGGATTAGTAAGTAATTTGTCAAGTTGAGTTTAGATTTACACATAATATGCAAAGGGGAAGTCATTTCTTAATGAAGATTTAAATCAAACACAATTATATGGTTATTCAAAATAGCAAAGACATCATTGGAGAACTTAGCGAGACAAATATATTTACTGAAAAGAAAATAATTGCAAATGAAGGATCCGAGATTGTTTTCATGTTTCCAGGTTATGGGGAACATTATATTGGTATGGCAAAAGAACTTTATGAAAACATACAGATATTTCATGATACTTTGAACCAATGCGATAAGATTGTTAAAGCAACAAAGTCCGTTAGTTTTATTGATTTTCTTTATTATTCATCAGATAGTCAGGATTCTAAAAATCAATTAGAGAAACATTCATTATTTGGAGTTTCATTATTTGCAATTGAATATTCACTTGCTTATACCTATATCGAATTAGGTGTTAAACCCTCAGCAATGATTGGATATAGTATGGGTGAATGGGCAACAGCCTGTATAGCCGGTTCAATTTCACTTGAAGACACTATATTTTTCATTTTAGAGCAAGCGTCATATATCGAAACATTGCCGTCTGGCAGCATGATGGCTGTTCCACTTTCAGAAAACGAGGCTCGGAAATATCTGGTGCCAAACGAAATAGATCTTGCTGCAATAAATAGTTCGAAAGTCTGCATTTTATCGGGTACCCTAGAAGCCATAAAAAAAACTAAGGCTATTATTCGTAAAGATAAACATGTAGAGAGTCTGATACTCAATTCAACCTATGGATTTCATTCTTATTTGGTTGAACCAATTATGAGTCAAGTATCTCAATTAGCAGGTAAAATAAAAATTAATACACCGAAAATAAAGTATATTTCGAGTTTAACAGGCGATTGGATATCAGACAACGAACTTATTGATTCTAATTATTGGGCACGTAAATTAAGGGAACCAATTCTTTTTGAACAAGGTATTCAGAAGATATTAAATAAATCCTATCAGGTATTGCTTGAAGTAGGACCTCGTCAGACTCTTGGTTTACTATTGAAAAATCATCCAGGAAAACAAGAGAAGCAAATGGTGCTATCTTCTTTGCCCCACTTGCCGGATTCTGAATCTGATTTAGACTGTTTTATTACAACTCTTAAGCAATTGGCTCAAATTGGAATTAATATTAACTGGGAGAAATTATATAAAGTAAAAGATTAATATTGCTGAAAATCAATAAATTGATGACCTTATTTTAATGTTCGAACTTAAATAGTAATTACATGCATAATAGTACGTCAGATATCAATAAAGAATTCAGCGAGTTAACTGTTTCTGATCAAAAGATCATGAAAATTGCACCTCTTTCGTACGGTCAGAAAAGGTTAAGTTTTATTTACAATCTGAAACCTGATAATAGCGCTTATAATATTTCACGTGCTCTTAGATTAAAAGGGGATCTTAATATAGAAGTATTAACAAAATCGTTAAATGAGATTGTTAGACGGCATGATTCGCTAAGAACTTCTTTTCAAGAAATCAATGGGGAAGATGCTCAGATTGTTAGCCATTTTAAGGGGTTTCAAATTCCTTTTCAAGATCTTTCAAGTTTGACAAATGACCAAATCGAGAATGCTGTAAATCATGCCATTGAGGAGGAACGAAATACCACCTTTATTCTTACAGAAGGGGATTTGTTCCGATTTAAATTGTATAAAATTCACCAGCATGACTTCCTGTTTATCATAACTATTCATCATATTATTACAGATGGATGGTCGATGAGAATTTTTTACAATGAGCTGTCAACTCTATATAATGCGTATTCATCGGGAGAAAATTCACCATTGGAGGAACTAACCTTTCAGTATACGGATTTTGCCAAACTTCAGAAACAAAGTTTTGGTAATAAGAAACAAAAGTTACAACTCGAATACTGGAAGCAAAAACTGAAGGATTCCCCAGAACTTCATCAACTGCCGACTGACTATTTACGACCCAACGAGCAGACATTTGAGGGTGAGCGGGTTTGCTTTGAAATGGATAAACTCATATCGGAGAATATTAAGAATATCTGTGAGGAATCCGGCTCTACAGTTTATATGGTCTTGTTAACAGCGTATTCCATTCTTCTATCGAGGTATAGCAACTCCCCTGATATTATCATAGGCTCTCCGATAGCGAGTCGGAATCAGCTGGAAATAGAACCCTTGATTGGATTTTTTGTAAACTCAATACCACTGAGAATACTAATTTCTGAGGATATTACATTTAAAGAACTCCTATTAAAAGTAAGGGCAACGGTTTTCGAAGCTTTTGGTAACCAAGACGCAACATTTGATCAGATAGTTGAAGAGGTACAACCTAGCAGAAGCTTAAGCCACAGCCCAATTATCCAGCTAATTTTTGCCTATCATAACTTGCCAGATGTTAATTTAAATCTATCGGGAGTAACCGCCGAATTTATCCCAACAGATGAAATAAGTACCGATAATGATCTGGAAATTCATTTAAACCAGAATCCGAAGGGCATCAGTGGTTATTTTGTTTACAATAAAGCCCTTTTTCATAAAGTTCGAATTGAAAAAATGGCTGAGCATTTTATTAATATACTGAAAAACATCTCCACGGTCAATCAGAAAGTTGACGATATCAACCTCCTTTCAGAGGAGGAGAAGCATTATATCCTATATGATCTTAATTCAAGCCTCATTGATTACCCTAAAAACAAAAGCGTTTGTGACCTTTTTGAAGAGCAAGTAAGTAAAACCCCAAATAGTGATGCTGTTGTTTATAAAAACAGTAAAATCAGCTACAAAGAGCTAAATGATAGGGCAAATCAGTTGGCCTACTTCCTGAAAGAAAAGGGAGCTGAAAAAGAAATTGTAATAGCATTAATGTTGCACCGTTCAATCGAAATGATGGTTGGTCTTTATGGAATATTGAAGTCTGGGTGTGCCTATATACCTATTGATCCAGAATACCCGCAAGAAAGGATAAACTATATGCTTGAAAATAGCAATGCAAAAATACTTATCACTGATGATGAATTAAAAAAGAGAGTGTCAAATAGTCAAATAGAAATAATTAATATAAATGAATCCAAAATATTCGAAAACGAAACCCATAATCAAAGTAAAGATTTTTCTAAAGATATTGCCTACTTAATATATACTTCGGGTTCTACTGGGACACCAAAAGGAATTATGGTTGAACATAGAAATGTAGTCAATTTCATCACAGGAGTTACAAATAAAATACCTTTTGAAAGCGGCAAGACAATTCTATCTTTAACTACTATATCATTCGACATATTTGTGTTAGAAACATTCTTGTCTTTATCAAAAGGATTAAGAGTTGTAATGGGAAGTTCAGAAGAACAAACTGATCCAACAAGAATGGCCGAAGTAATTCAAAAGTATAATGTTGAAATGCTTCAATTCACGCCGTCACGATTAAAAATGATACTAGATAGTGGGAAAGGGAAGGAAATATTAGGCAATATAAAAGAGTTGATGGTTGGTGGAGAAGCTTTTCCCCTTGAGTTGTTGAAAGATTTGAAAAAAATTTATCTGGGTAGGATATTTAACATGTACGGCCCAACTGAAACAACCGTATGGTCCTCAATTAAGGAGTTAACCAATGAGGAAAGTATAACTTTAGGTGAACCAATAGCAAATACTCAGATATACATTTTAGATAAGAACAATGAGATAAAACCATTAGGAGTGCAAGGCGAGTTATGTATTGGAGGAGATGGAGTTGCAAGGGGATATTGGAAATTAGATGAATTAAACAAAGATAAATTTATAAATAATCCGTTTGTAGAAGGAGGAAGAGTTTATAAAACTGGAGATTTGGCTATACGTAAATATGATGGAGCATTAGAGTTTGTGGGCAGAATGGACGATCAGGTGAAAATCAGGGGGTACAGAATTGAACTGAGTGAAATAGAGCTTGTATTACTGAATCATGAAAACATTGATGACGCCGCTGTAGTTGTAAAGAAAGATTCTAATAATAACAAAATTCTTTGTGCTTACTATCTGTCTGCAAGTGATTTGTTCGCTGATGAATTAAGGGAATTTCTTTTGAAAAAACTTCCAGGATATATGGTTCCAGGATATTTTATCCGATTGGAAAAAATGCCTATGACATCGAATGGTAAAGTAGATAAGAAGGCATTTCCTGAGTTTTCCCGTGAAAAGTTGAGTTTGACAAATAATTATGAAGAACCCAAAAACACTAGTGAAAAAACTATTATAGATATATGGAAAGAGATTTTAAATCTTCAATCTGTGGGGGTGAATGATAATTTTTTTGATGTAGGAGGGCATTCATTATTAATTGCAAAGTTAACGCACCTAATAAAGGTCAGGACAGGTATAGAACTTGATGATATGGATATATTCCGATACCCAACGATAAGATTAATCAGCAATAATTTTTTTAAACAGGTGGAAGAAGATAAAAAAATAAGTAGTAGTATAAACACTGGTGAGTCTAAAAAGATTCTTTTAAACAAAATATTAGGAAATAGAAAGAAATAAATAATTATTGGCAGAAGTAAATATGTATTGGGCTCTCACGGCAAAATTGAACAAAAAAATAGTTTGCTTCCAATGATTTGAGTTTCCTTTGAAAAAAGAGGATGTATACGGTTCAATAAATCCATCAAAAGACTTAGGACTGAATTGTTCAGTCAGGTTTTGAAATGCAAAAAACTCTAAGTTTTATTAATAAATTATTCCAAAAGAAGAGGATTGATAAATAGTAGAAATATGCTAAATAAATCAGATATCGATAAGGAATTCAGTGATTTAGTTGTTTTTGACCAAAATGGCAAGAAAATTGCACCTCTTTCCTATGGTCAGAAAAGGTTAAATTTTATCTATAAATTAAAACCTGATAATAGTGCCTATAATATTTCCCGAGTTCTTAAATTAAAAGGGAATCTAAATATAGAAGTATTAACAAAATCGTTAAATGAGATTGTTAGACGACATGACTCCCTCCGAACCTCATTTCGAGAAAATAACGGGGAAGATGTTCAAGTTGTTCGTTCCTTTTCAGAATTCCAGATCCCTTTTCAAGATTTTTCGAGTTTGCCAAACGACCAGATCGAGAGCATAGTAGATCATGCCATTGACGAGGAGCGAAATACCATATTTATTCTTGCAGAAGGGGGTTTATTCCGATTTAAACTTTATAAAATTCATCAGGATGATTTCCTGTTTATCATAACTTTTCATCATATTATTACAGATGGATGGTCGATGAGGATTCTTTATAATGAGTTGTCAACACTATATAATGCGTATTTGTCGGGAAAAGGTTCACCCCTAGAAGAAATATCTTTTCAATATACGGATTTTGCAAAGCTTCAGAAACAAAATTTAGGTAATAAGAAACAAAAGTTACAACTTGAATACTGGAAACAGAAGTTGAAGGATTTCCCAGAACTTCATCAGCTTCCGACCGATTTTTTACGACCTAACGAACAAGTATTTGAAGGGGAACGGGTTAGTTTTGAAGTTGAAAAGCATATAGTAGAGAATATTAAGAATGTTTGTGAGGAAACTGGGACTACCTTAAATATGATCTTGATGACGGCGTATGCCGTTCTTCTATCGAGGTATAGCAATGCCAGTGATATTATCATAGGCTCTCCTATGGCGAATAGGAATCAGTTGGAAGTAGAACCCTTGATTGGGTTTTTTGTAAATACGATACCGCTAAGAATACTAATTCCTGAGAACATTACTTTTAATGGGCTTCTCCTAAAAGTAAAAGCTACGGTCTTTGAGGCTTTCGGTAATCAAGATGCAACCTTTGATCAGATTGTAGAAGAATTGCAACCTAGCAGAAACTTAAGTCACAGTCCAATTGTTCAGCTAATTTTTGCCTACCATAATTTACCAGATATTAATTTAAATTTATCAGGATTAAGTGTTGAATTTGTTCCAATCGCTGAAATAAGCACAGATAATGATTTGGAAATTCATTTAAATCAGAATCCGAAGGGTGTCAGTGGTTATTTTGTTTACAATAAAGCCTTATTTCATAAAGTTCGGATTGAAAGAATGGCCGAGCATTTTATAAATATACTAAAGAACCTCTCCTCTGTCAACCAAAAAGTCTGCGACATCAATTTCCTAACCGAAGAGGAAAAACATTATATCCTATCCGACCTAAATTCCAATATCGTAGATTATCCTAAAGGCAAAAATGTTTGTGAACTATTTGAAGAGCAGGTAAGTAAATTCCCTAATAAAGATGCGGTTGTCTACGAAAATAAAAAAATCAGTTACAAAGAGTTAAATGATAGAGCAAATAGGCTATCATTAACGCTTAAAGGGATGGGTGTAGAGGCTAACTCCATCGTTAGTGTTTACCTTGAAAGAAGTCTAGACTTAGTTGTTGGTTTGATTGGTATTATTAAAGCAGGTGGTGCATATTTACCCATTGATGCAAATACACCGATAGAAAGAGTAAATAGTATACTGACTGATAGTAAAGCAAAATGTTTATTGGTAAGTAATGAAACATCAAAAATAGAGTTTGCCAGCGTAGAAAAAATAATCATAGATCAAAAAGAGAATCCATTAACTACAGCTGAAAACCCTGCATTGGTTAATACTGTTGATGATCTTTTTTATATAATATATACATCAGGAACAACAGGAACACCTAAGGGAGTACCCATAAAGTATTCGGGTTTTTTGAACTTATTAAGTAATTATTCCAGAATTTTTAAAACAGATTCTGATTCTAGATTAAGCCAAATATCAAGCATTAGTTTTGATGCGTTGTGTTTAGAAGTGTGGCCTTGTTTAACATGTGGTGCAAGCCTATATATAATTGATGAGATCACAAAATTTAGTACAATAAAAATAAAGGAATTCATTATTCAGAATTGCATAACGCATTCTTTCTTGCCTACGGTCTATGCAGAGGAGTTGATTGCTGAAGATTGGCCATCAAATATCTCGCTGAGACATTTACTAACAGGGGGAGATAGGTTGAAAAAATTCTCGAAGTCAACACATCCTTTTAAATTTTATAATTTGTATGGTCCAACGGAGGATACCGTATGGACAACATATACTGAGGTGAAAGAGAAGCAAGACAATGAAAACTCTCAATTTCCAAGCATTGGTAGGGCAATTGTAAATAAAAGGTTATATATCTTAGATCCTCAACAAAATTTACAACCATTAGGAGTGCCAGGCGAGTTGTGTATTTCTGGGATAGGCTTATCGGGAGAATATCTTAACAATGAGGAATTATCAAGAAAAAAATATGTTAACAATCCATTTGAAAAGGGAGAAATCCTATATAAGACTGGCGATTTGGGGCGATGGTTGCCAAACGGAGAGGTTGAAATTCTTGGTAGGATAGATAATCAGGTAAAAGTAAATGGTTTTAGAATAGAACTGGAAGAGATTGAGCATGCTCTAACAAAGATTTCTGGGGTTAAGCAAAGTTGTGTTGTAGTTAAGGAAAGAAAAATAGATACAGGCAGCAATAAATATTTAGCGGCCTACTATGTGTTGGATAATAGCGATAATGCATTAAGTCAGGCAGTTATTTTAGAAAAGTTAGCGCAGATGCTACCAGAATATATGGTGCCGAGTGCTTTAATGCAGATGGAATCGTTCCCATTGACGACCAACGAAAAACTTGATAAACGTGCATTGCCAGAACCAGATTTTAATCTATTTGCAGAAAAATATATAGCACCAACTACCGAAAAGGAAAAGGCGATTTGTAAAATCTGGCAGGAAGCTCTTGGTTTAGAGAGGGTAGGAGTTACAGACAATTTCTTTAGGATAGGGGGTAATTCTATACTTGTGATTCAAACATCACACCAAATGAGCAAGGTATTAGGGTATGATGTAAAAGTTGCAGATGTATTTAAGTATAAAACAATATCACAAATATTAAATAGCAACGTTAGGCAAACTCGGGTGAATATCCCACAGACTGGAACTAAGCGATCCATCTTATCCTTTGCCCAAGAACGGTTGTGGTTTATCGAGCAATATGAACAAGGCACTAATGCTTTTCATATTCCTGTAGCTTACGAACTTGATGTTAATACTAATATTGAGGGAATAAAATACTCCTTACAACAGATCGTGGTTCGACATGAGGTGCTGAGGAGTACGATTGAAATGAGTGATAATCAGGATTACGGCATGCAGGTAGTTCACGATATGCCATTGGTTATTGACGAAGTGAAGCTAACATCTGATGAAGACTATGAAGTATTTTTCCGTGAAGATATCAACCGTCCTTTTGATTTAAGAACCGAATATCCTATTCGGGTTAAATTTTTTAATATTCAATCAACTTCTCAACCCAGAATTATACTCTTGGTAATCTTTCATCATATCGCGAGCGATGGTTGGTCAATTGATATCTTTCAGAAGGAATTATTTGCATATTACGAACAGTATACCAATAAAGATGCTGATTTTTGCTTACCTGTACTTGATATGCAATACAAAGATTATGCAATCTGGCAGAGAGCTTACCTGACTGGGGATATCCTTGAAAAACAGCTAAGCTATTGGAAATCCAAGCTGTCGGGTTACCAAAATCTAGAATTACCCACTGATTATGTAAGACCGAGTAAAATTGACTATAGTGGCTCAGTCGAAAGATTTACACTGAGCGAGGATATTAGCCAGAAATTAAGAACACTAGCCAAGCAATTTGGAGTAACACTCCATAGTGTTATGCTTAGTAGTATAAATATCCTGTTGAGTAAGTATTCAGGACAAGACGATATTGTGGTTGGTAGCTCTATAGCCAATAGACATCACAGACAAACGGAAGGACTTATCGGCTTCTTTGTAAATACTCAAGCACATAGAACTCTTCTCAATTCCACACAAAGTTTTAAGGATCTAATACAACAAGTATATCAAGATCAGATAGAAGCGCAGCTACATCAAGATTTACCTATTGAAAAATTAATTGCAGAATTAGGAATTGAGAGAGATACCTCTAGGAATAATATTTTTCAAGTTTTATTCGTTGTACAAAGTTTTGGTAAACAGCTTAATGCATCAGAATTACAGAAAAATTACCTTAAGCCACTTAAGATAAAAAATGCCTACGAGGTAGAAAAGTTCGATTTATCAATTTATATTGACGATAGTATTGAGGAACTTACAGGGTATATAGGTTATGCCACAGCCTTGTTTAGAAAAGATACAATAGTAAGGCTTATTAAGCATTATGAAAACCTACTCACCCAACTCGTAAAAACACCAGAACTACCTTATAATCAGATCAGCCTAATAAGTCCGGAAGAATACTATCAAATCATTCACCAATGGAATGATAACGATGCGGACTACCCTAAAGATAAGACGATTCACCAACTATTTCAAGAGCAGGCGGAAAAGACTCCCGATAATATTGCAATTGTTTATGAGCAACAGCGATTAACTTACAAAGAACTCAACGAAAAGAGTAACCAATTAGCACGTTACATTAGGGCGCAATACCTGCAAAAGACACAAAAGGCGCTTGAAGCAGACACCCTTATAGCCTTGTGTTTGGATAGAAGCCTGGAGGTACTGGTTGGGATTTTGGGTGTACTTAAAGCTGGCGGAGCTTATGTGCCAATGGATCCAGAATACCCTCAAGATAGAATTGATTACATATTGGAGAACACAGAGGCAGAGTTTGTTCTTAGCCAGAAGCACCTTAAAGAGAATGTGTGTGGAAAGTTATCCCCAGAAAAGGTCATATATATCGGCTTGACTGAAAAACTTTATAAGGAGGAAGATGTATCAAACCTTCAACAATTCAACAGTTCTAAAAATCTAGCATATGTAATTTATACTTCGGGGACAACGGGTAGACCAAAAGGGGTTTTAATAAAGCATCAACCAGTTATTAATTTAATCACCTTTCATAATAAGAGATATTCTAAGTTATCTAAGAACCTTTTAGTAGCATTAATATCAAATTATAATTTTGATTTTTCAGTACAGCAAATTTTTAATACCATTTTATACGGACATACACTTTATGTGGTATCTAAAGATTTAATTTTAAACCCATTACAATTTAATAATTTTTTAAAAGTTAATAAAATTGAAGTATTTGAAATAACGCCAACACTATTTTCTCAATTAATATTGCCATTTAACAATTATCAAGATTTTCAATTAAAATTGATAAATATTGGAGGTGAGAACCTTCCTGCGAGCACAGTTTCCGAGTTCTTAAGGAAAAAAATTCCACCTCAAATCTCAATTATCAATACTTATGGTCCAACCGAATACACTGTTGATGCAACCTCTTTTGAAATAGATTGTAGTGCCAAAACATTAGGGAGTCAGAAATCCATACTAATAGGAAAACCTTTAGATAATACAAAAGTATATGTTCTGGATGCCGGTTTAAACCCAGTGCCAATAGGAGTTATAGGTGAATTACACATTGGTGGAGCCGGTTTAGCAGAGGGCTATCTAAAACGCCCCGATTTGACGGTGGAACGCTTTATTCCTAACCCCTTTGCCACCGAACTTGATAAAGCAAAAGGCTACGATCGGCTTTATAAAACGGGAGATCTTGTACATTGGCTACCCGATGGTAACCTTGATTTCATGGGGAGAAATGATGATCAGGTAAAGATTCGTGGATATAGGATAGAATTGGGTGAGATTGAACGTGCATTGTTAGACATTTCAGGCATTAAGCAGAGTTGTGTATTGGTCAAGGAACGGAAAACAGGATCAAGCAGTAATAAATACTTGATAGCTTATTATGTATTAACCAATAGTGATGAAAAGTTAACTCAAACTGCAATTCTGGATAAACTATCCCAAGTACTGACAGAATATATGATGCCAAGTGCTCTAGTGGAGATGGATTCATTCCCCTTGACCGTTAGTGGAAAGATAGATAAACGGGCACTACCAGATCCAGATTTCAGTTTGTCTGTTGATGAATATGTTGAACCAACTACGGAAACAGAAAAGGAGTTATGTAAGATTTGGCAAGATGTACTAGGTCTAGATAGAGTTGGTGTCACAGACGATTTTTTTAGAGTAGGAGGTAACTCAATTTTGGCAATACAATTGTCGCACAGGATGAGTAGGACTCTTGGGTGTGATATAAAAGTTGCCGACATGTTTAGATATAAAACCATTTCACAATTATTACCCCATGCCCTAGAAGGTTATGCACAAATCAAAGTACCCAAAATAGATTCGAATCAGGCCATTGTGTCTTTTGCACAGGAGCGACTATGGTTTATTGAGCAGTATGAGGGGGGAACTAATGCGTATCACATACCGGCCGTATTTGAACTTAATTGTACCACCGATGTAGAAGGTGTGAAATACGCTCTACGACAGATTGTTGCCCGGCATGAGGTTTTAAGGAGTACTATCGAACAGAAAGATAATCAGGAGCATGGAATCCAAATAGTGCATGATTCACCACTTCCAATTGCAGAAGCACTATTAACCAATAAGGATGACTACGAACCTCTTATTAAAGAAGAGATTAACCGCCCATTCAACTTGAGTTCAGAGTATCCAATCAGGGTTAAGTTCTTTCACATTCAATCGGATGAACTAACGTTTGAAACCTCTCTGACTAGAACACTATTTCTTATAAACATTCACCATATTGCTGGTGATGGTTGGTCGATGGATATCTTTTTAAGAGAATTATTCGCTTATTACGAAGCATATATCAAGAAAGATTTTGACTTTCGCCTTCCAGCCCTAGAAATCCAGTATAAAGATTATGCAGTATGGCAAAGAAACTATCTTACAAATAAGACCTTAGAAGAACAAATAAGTTACTGGAAACTCAAATTATCAGGTTATCAGACTTTAGAATTACCAGTCGATTATGTAAGACCAAACCTCATAGACTATAGAGGAGCAAATCAAGTAATTACCCTTGACAAAGAAGTTAGTCAACAGTTAAAAAAGTTGGCGCAGCGCCACGGTACTACACTCCATAGTGTTATGCTCAGCAGTGTTAGCATCCTTTTGAGCAAATACACAGGTCAGGATGATATAATCATTGGCAGCCCGATGGCCAATAGGCATCACCGACAGACCGAGGGACTTATAGGCTTCTTCGTCAACACACAGGCAAATAGGATTCTACTTAACCACGCACAAAGTTATGAGGATTTGATCCAACAGGTTCATCAGGATCAGGTGGAAGCGCAGCGGTACCAAGATCTCCCCTTCGAGAAACTGGTCGAGGAACTTGGTGTGGCTCGCGACCTCTCCCGTCACCCGATCTTCCAGGTCATGTTCTCCGTGCAGAGTTTTGGAACTCATGGCAAAGCCCAAGAACAACAAAAAAATTACTTCAAATTACTTCAGACGGAAAGTGCTTACAACGTAGAGAAGTTTGATTTATCCATCTTTATAAATGATAGCAAAGAAGAACTTACAGTATTTATAAGTTATGCCACCAGCCTCTTCAGGCAGGACACCATAGAACGACTTATTAGGCATTATCAGCGTCTACTGGTGAGGCTTGCAGGGACGCCAGAGCAGCCCTACGGTTCGATCAGTTTGCTGAGTCCGGAGGAGGAGTACCAAATAACACGTGAGTGGAACCGCCCAGACCATGAGTACCCCAACGGGAAGACAATCCCCCAGCTCTTTAGCGAACAAGTTGCCCAGACGCCCGAGAGTATAGCCTTGGTCTACGGTCAGCAGCAGTTGACCTACCGCCAGCTCGATGAGCGAAGCAACCAGCTCGCACGGCACATCCGTGCCCGATACCAGCAGCGAACCGGTAAGCCGTTTGCACCCAGTACGCTCATTGCCTTAAGCATGGAGCGGAGCCTTGAGATGATCGTGGGTATTCTCGGTGTACTCAAGGCGGGTGGAGCCTATGTTCCAATGGATCCTGGGTATCCACAAGAGCGTGCAGATTACATCTTGGGTGACACAGGGGTTGAGTTCGTTGTTAGCCAACGGACTGCTGCGCAACGAGCCGAACTCCCTAGTGAGCGGGTTGTTTACGTCGATCTTACTGAACCTTTCTATCATGAGGAGGATGCCTCCTCCTTGCCGATGTACAGCCAAACTCCTGACCTGGCATATATCATATACACTTCTGGTTCGACAGGAAACCCTAAGGGCGTTCGTATAACCCACCGAAATTTCTGCCCTCTCATGCATTGGGGCTATGAGGTAATGAGGTTAAGTTCCAACGACCGGATACTTCAGAACCTATCCTACTACTTTGACTGGTCAGTATGGGAGATCTTTATCGCACTTACCAGTGGGGCTAGCCTTTACATGGTGTCTAAGGAATTACTGCTCGACCCTGTCCGTGTTTATGGCTTTGTGGAGTCAAACCAAATCACCGTCATACATGGGACTCCCTCTTGGTTTAGTTCCATCCTACAAACAGGGAAACGACTTGATAGCCTGCGGATGCTCATTCCAGGTGCTGAGAAACTTGGAGTTGACACCGTACTTCGCTACATTGAACATGTTAGTTCTGAGTGTCGAATCTTTAACATGTACGGTCCCACCGAGGCCACCATTATGTCTGCAGTTCACGAGATCGACAGAAATAAACTAACCTATTACCAGACCCTCGGCAGCATCCCTATAGGGAAACCCATCTCAAACTTATCATTGGCGGTCTTGGATCGAAATATGAATCTATGCCCGGTTGGCGTACCAGGGGAACTCTACATCAGCGGAGATGGCGTATCGATGGGCTATCTCAACGATGAGGAGAAGACACGAAGAGTTTTTATCCCCAACCCTCTTCCCGAATTGCAGGGCGACACCCTTTACAAAACCGGCGATCTGGTTCGCTGGCTTCCCAACGGGAGTATTGAATTCTTCGGCCGCAACGATGAACAGGTGAAGATCCGTGGCTTCCGAATCGAACTTGGCGAGATCGAGAACGCCCTAACCCAGATCCCTGGGGTAGCGCAGGGATGTATCCTCGTTAAGGAGCGGAAGACAGAGGCTGGGAGTAACAAGTACTTGGTTGCCTACTATGTACCCGAAAACGCACCGAGCCAGACCGCCATCATGGGCGAACTCGCGAGGGTGCTGCCGGAGTATATGATCCCGAGCGCCTTGGTGTGCATGGACTCCTTCCCGATGAACCTCAACGGGAAACTTGACCGTTGGGCGTTGCCTGAGCCTGACCTCAGCACACCTGCTGAGGCGTATGTCGCCCCGGGCACTGAGAGCGAGGTGGAGTTATGTCGGATTTGGGGGGAGATTCTGGGACAAGAACGGGTGGGAGTCACCGATGAATTCTTCAGCATCGGGGGTAACTCCATTCTGGCCATCCAAGCATCGCACCGGATGAGTAGGGCTCTGGGGTACGACCTCAAGGTCGCTGATATCTTCAAGTATAAAACTATATCCCAACTACTCACACATAGTTTGGGGCAGACGAGTACCATAATCCCCAGAGTGGCATCGAACCCGGCCGCCCTTTCCTTCGCCCAGGAGCGCTTGTGGTTTATAGAGCAGTACGAGGGAGGGAGTAGTGCTTACCACATCCCTGTTGTACTCGAACTTGATCCTAACACTGACGTCGATGGACTAAAGCATGCCCTGTGGCGGATTGTAGAGCGACACGAGGTGTTGCGAAGCACCATCGAGCAGCCGGAGAACCAAAAATACGGAGTACAGGTCGTGCACGATGAGCCCCTGCTCATTGAAGAGTTATCAATACCTGCAGGAGGAGACTATCAGTCAATTATCAGGGAGGATATCCACCGCCCCTTCATCCTGAATCGGGAGTACCCTATCCGGGTTAGATTCTACACCATCCAACCATCTAAAGTAGCACCCGGAAACTCGCAGGGTAAAACGTTGTTGCTGGTCAACATGCACCACATCGCCAGCGATGGCTGGTCGATGGGAATATTCCTTCGAGAACTTCACACCTACTACGATGCTTACATTAGGAATGACGAGATCTTCCGCCTTCCAGTTCTGGAGATCCAGTATCGAGACTTTGCAGTATGGCAGAAATCCTACCTCACAGGGGAGATTCTGGCGAAGCAACTGGACTACTGGCAGAGCAAGTTGTCAGGCTTCCAGAATTTAGAGCTACCCACCGATCACGTACGGCCGAGTGAGACCGATTACAGGGGGGCTTCCCGGATATTTCGACTTGGCGAAGAGATCAGCCAGCAGTTAAGAGTTTTAGCTCAGTGTCACGGAGCAACGCTTCACAGTGTGATGCTTAGCAGCATCAGCATCCTATTGGGCAAGTACACCAGTCAGAACGACATCGTTATCGGCAGCCCAACAGCCAACAGGCATCACCGGCAGACTGAAGACCTCATCGGGTTCTTCGTCAACACCCAGGCGAATAGGATTCTTCTGGGCAGTACCCAGAGTTATTCCGCTTTGATCAGGCAGGTTCAGCAGGATCAAGTGGAGGCTCAGCGGTATCAGGATCTCCCATTCGAGAAACTGGTTGAGGAACTCGGCGTCACTCGCGACCTCTCCAGGCACCCAGTCTTTCAGGTCATGTTCTCTGTGCAGAACTTCGGGAATCAGAATAAAACACAGACGCAGAGGAAAAGCCTGTTTAAACCATCCACGGCGGCGGGAGTGTACAATGTGGAGAAATTCGACTTGACTATCTTCATAGACGATAGTCAGGCTGAACTCACAGGGCAGATAAGTTATGCCACCAGCCTCTTCCGTCAGGACACCATAGATAGATTCATCGGGCACTACCAGCGACTACTCACACGGCTCGTAGAGGAATCGGGGCTTGCCTACAGTCAGATTGGCCTGCTGGGTCAAGAGGAGCGCTGGCAGATTCTCCAGCAATGGAATAGGCCGGGGAAATACCCGAATGATAGAACCATTCCCCAGCTCTTCAGGGAGCAGGTGGAAAGAACCCCTGAGCGCATCGCTCTAACCTACGAGGGGCATCAACTGACGTATATGCAGCTCAACGAGCGGAGCAACCAATTAGCCCGGCACATTCGAATTCAGTATCAGAAGCTTACTGGATGTGAGTTTGCCCCCAGCACGTTGATAGCCCTGAGTTTGGAGCGGGGTCTAGAACTGGTGGTCGGTATCCTTGCCGTTTTGAAGGCTGGGGGTGCCTATGTGCCGATGGACCCCTACTACCCTCAGGAGCGGGTGGATTACATCTTGGACGACACCCGAGTCGAACTTGTCCTCTGTCAGAGGCAGCAGACCCAGACAGGGCGGGCACAGCTTCCAGAGGATAAAGTTGTACTGGTGGATTTAGATGAAAACCTATATATGCGAGAGGACACGGCCGACCTGCCTTCGTATAGTGAGGCCTCCGACTTAGCGTACATCATCTACACCTCTGGTTCCACAGGGATACCCAAGGGCGTCCGCATCACCCACCGGAACCTATGCCCTTTGCTGCATTGGGGCTACGACGTAATGGGGTTGAAGCCCGAGGATCGCGTGCTGCAGAACCTATCCTACTACTTCGACTGGTCGGTCTGGGAGATCTTCATCGCCCTGACCTCCGGCTCCTCGCTGTACATGGTTCCTAAGGAGCTGCTGCTGGATTCCGTGCGGGTCTACGCATTCATTGAGAGCAACCGAATAACCGTGATTCATGGCACCCCTTCGTGGTTCAGTTCCATCCTGCAGGGCGAGGCGAAGCTCAATACCCTCCGGATGCTCATACCTGGAGCCGAGAAGCTTACTGCCGAGATGGTGCAACGCTACTTGGGGCATGTGAACCCTGGCTGTCGGGTATTCAACATGTACGGTCCCACGGAGGCCACCATTATGGCCGCCGTCCATGAAGTGGACAGGGGCAACCTCTCTTACTATAGAACACTCCAGAGCATCCCGATTGGCGTACCGATCGCCAACAACTCTCTGTTGGTGCTGGACAGGGACATGAACCCCTGCCCGGTACACGTGCCTGGAGAACTCTACATTTGCGGGGACGGGGTATCGGAGGGGTACCTGAACGACGAGGCCAAGATTCGTAAACTATTCCTGCCCAACCCCTTCGAGGAACTGGGAGGAGACACCCTGTACAAGACCGGCGACCTGGTTCGTTGGCTTCCCGACGGGAGTATCGAGTTCTTTGGTCGCAACGATGAACAGGTGAAGATCCGTGGATTCCGAATCGAACTTGGCGAGATCGAGAATGCCCTCACCCAGATCCCTGGAGTAGCGCAGGGCTGCATCCTCGTTAAGGAGCGGAAGACGGAGGCTGGGAGCAACCAGTACCTGGTTGCTTACTACGTACCCGAAAACGTACCGAGTCAGGCTTCCATCTTGGGTGAGCTCGCAAGAGTGCTGCCGGAGTATATGGTCCCGAGCGCTTTGGTACGCATGGACTCCTTCCCGATGAACCTCAACGGGAAACTGGACAGGCGGGCGCTTCCCGATCCTGATTTCAGCGCAACCGAGGAGGCATACGTCGCTCCGGATACAGAGAACGAGGCGGAGCTATGCCAGATCTGGGGGGAGGTTCTGGGGCTGGAGC